>JBEPXR010000001.1:0-820 GCA_041641775.1 Desulfobia sp.
AAGGATCTACGTGGTGACCGCCCCCCCCCGGGAAGAGGAGGTCAGGGAAGAGCCCGCTGTTCCCGAGAAGATCTTTATCTATCCCAAAGAGGGACAGGACGAGGAACAGCAGGCCAGAGACCGTTATGAATGCCACAACTGGGCTGTTACCCAGACCGGTTTTGATCCTACTCAACCCGGAGGCAACGTCCCTCTTGAGGAGTACAACGGGAGGCAGGCCGATTACCAGAGGGCCATGGAGAACTGTCTTGAGGCCCGGGGCTACAGCGTCAAGTAGGCTTCCGGTTCAGCAGGATCACATTCTCCTCGGAGCGGCTTTCTCCCACTGATGTCACCCTGACTGCGGCCTTGTCTGTTATGGGACATTTTTTTTCACAGATGCCGCAGCCTATGCAGAGTTCGGGGCTGATTCTCGGTCTCTTCAGAGTCTTTTCATTGCCGTTCCGATCCCGTATTGTTTCCTTCTTGAACCATATTGCCTTGGGTGAGGTTGGACAGACCTCCTCGCAAACGATGCACTCCGTATCCATGGCCCAGGGGAGACAGCGACCCCGGTCAAAAAAGGCGGTTCCGATCCGGATCGGTTTCTGATTCTTCTGCTGTCCCAGTTTCTCGCTTATGGAAAAATTTCTGATAGCTCCAGTGGGACAGACCCTGCCACAGAGATTGCAGTTATACTCACAGTATCCGATGGCCATAATGAAATAGGGAGTCCAGATGCCCTCAAGCCCGGCCTCCATCAGGGTGGGCTGGAGACCGTTTGTAGGGCAGACCCGCATACACTGCCCGCACTTGATGCATTTTCTGAGAAAATCAGGTA
>JBEPXR010000002.1:0-1712 GCA_041641775.1 Desulfobia sp.
GCCAGCAGGCTGCCGAAAAGCTTGCGCCGGGATAGGGAAAAACCCTCTTCCGGGGCGTAGTCCCGACTCCGGCAGTAATGGACGGCATCGGTTGGACATATTTCCACGCAGTTCAGGCAGACGTGGCATTCATGAACCTTGTGGCGGCCATCGGGCTCACAGGCTCCCTGGCAATGGGAAACACAGAGACCACAATTGATGCATTTTTCCGTATCCCGTTGTATGCGGTAGGGGGAGGTGACCGATAGAAGTCCCAAGAGTGCGCCCAGGGGACAGAGACTGCGGCACCAGAATCTGCGGATCCAGCGATTTGCCGCCACTGCTGCCAGAAAAAGTACGGCGATAAGAATGGCACCCTTAAAAATCTCGGGCCTCAAAGAGACCGGCAGGCCGACCAGGGAAAGAACAGGCCAGATGTAGGCGGCAAAGGCCCTGGTGGTAAAGGCGATGGGATCCAGAAGACCAGTCTGCAGGGAGCCGAGAGCGGCGAGAATGAAGAAGAGGATAAGAATGGGATATTTGAGCTGGTAGAGTTTTCTATAGCGGTTCCCCCGGATCTTGTCTTCGGTTTTTCTCCTGTCTCCAAGCGTCCCGGTCAGGTGGTGTATGACGCCCATGGGGCAGATCCAGCTGCAGAAAATCCGGCCGAGAAAGAGGGTAAGCACCACTATGGCAAGGGACCAGACAAGTCCCCTGTACAGGACTCGGCCTGAAAAGAAACCGACTATGGCGGTAAGGGGATCCATTTCCAGAAAGAGGGAGACCGGGTATCCCCCGATATCCTTGAAATCAGTTACCACGATGAAAAACAGGAACAGGGTGAGAAAAAAGACCTGATAGATTCTTCTGACGGTATTGAGCTTCATTCAGACTGTTATGGTTTCGCTGCGGACCTTCTGGAGATCCATTTTACCAATTCCTCTGCCGGCCGCTTCTCTGATAAACTCCAGCTCATCCGGCCGGTAGCCCAGCAGGGTCGAAGAAAAGGCGTCTATGGCCACCTCATCGGTGCCTGCGATAATCGTCCCGGCCACTTTCACATCACTTAAATTACCGCCGGTGGGTCCTCCCCTCATCAGGATTCTGGAAGCATCCATGATGGTCAGGGTGGGTTTGAAGGCCTGGGCCAGGTCGGCGATAGAGACATGGATCTGCTGGTGGAGGCGGTTGCGCCTGCCTCCCAGGGTGCCGTACCAGTTTTTCATGGCCAAAGTGGCCTTTGAGAGGCTGTGATGCTTGACTATCGGGACATTAATGAGCTTGTCCGCCTCGATGAATTCCCGGTATACCTGCCAGACCTTAAGGATTTCCCCCTGAAGATCGCATTTCACAAAATCGCTTTCGGAAGGATAGGCGAGGCTGGCCCCGGCCCGGCGGGACGCTTCCCCTATCCCGGATCGTTCGAAACAGCGGCTGACCTCGTTTATACTGACGTCAGTCACTATGATCTCACCCGCTCCGGCCTCCCGGCATTGTCTGACCGCCTCGGCCACCACGACCGGATTGGTGGTGGCTGCCTGTTCCGGAGGGCTGGCCCAGCCCATGTTGGGCTTGACAACCACCCGGTCACCCGGTTTGATGAAGCGGCCCATGCCACCCAGACGGTCCAGGGCAGCCCGCACATTTGCCGCCGGATCACTTCCGCTGACCGTAACCATCTCCGGCGCGGCCGGATCCGGATCCAGGGCGAATTGCTTCAGGGTGTATATTTT
>JBEPXR010000003.1:0-24278 GCA_041641775.1 Desulfobia sp.
CCATGATCTCTACTTCGAATCCGCAGGCGTTATCATCGCCCTGGTTTCCCTGGGTAAATTTCTTGAAACCCGAGCCAAATCGCATACTTCCGATGCCATTACTCAGCTCATGAGTTTGAGTCCGGATCAGGCTACCCTGATAACCGATCAGGGTGAAGAAAAGATTAATGCCGGAGATGTTGAAATTGGCAACCTTCTTCTGGTCAGGCCGGGTGAGAGGATTCCGGTTGACGGCGAAGTCAGCAGCGGCAGTTCCCATGTTGATGAGTCTATGCTGACCGGTGAGAGCATTCCGGTATCCAAGAGGGAAGGAGATCAGGTGATAGGGGGAACCCTCAATAAAAACGGTTCACTTTATATGCGGGCGAACCGTGTGGGAAAGGATATGGTCCTTTCCAGAATTATCAGGCTCGTTCAGGAGGCCCAGGGAGCGAAAGCCCCCATTGCCAGCCTGGCGGACCGGATCAGCCTCTATTTTGTCCCTACGGTGATCACAGTGGCCGTGTTTACTGGTCTGGCCTGGTACTTCATAGGCAATGCTCCACTTCATCTCTCCCTGCGGTTCTTTATCGCGGTCATGGTAATCGCCTGCCCCTGTGCGATGGGACTGGCAACCCCTATTTCCATTATGGTCGGCATAGGTCGGGGGGCGCTGCTGGGAGTGCTGATTAAAAGCGGTGAGGCCCTGGAGATGGCCCAGAAGGTAGAGGCGGTAATATTCGATAAAACCGGGACACTGACCCTGGGAACCCCGGTACTGACCGATGTAGTTAATTTGACTGGGGACTATAACGACGAGGAAATCCTCTCCCTGGCAGCCGGGGCGGAATATCTTTCCGAACATCCTCTCGCTGAAGCCGTGCTTGACGGGGCCAGAGAGAGGGGGCTCGAAATTCCCGGAACCGAATCGTTTGAAATTTTTCCTGGTCAGGGCATCAAGGGTAGAATCCGGGGTCTTGAGTACAGCCTTGGCAACCGGGAGATGGCGACATCCTATCTCAGTGGGGGAAGGGCAGCTGAAAAGGCAGACGGACTGGCCGCCCAGGGAAAGACGGTCCTTTTCTTCGTTCTGGATGAGAGGTTGGTTGCCCTTCTGGCTGTCGCCGATGCCTTGAAACCTGAAGTTTCCTCGGTGATGACCAGGTTGAGGCAGATGGGGCTTCGTCTGATAATGTGTACCGGTGATACGGAGGATAGTGCCCGTGCTGTCGCCGCTCAGGCGGGTATTACGGAAATCATGGCCGAAGTCAGGCCCGAAGCCAAGGCCCGGAAGGTGGCGGAGCTGCAGGAAGAAGGATGGCGGGTGGCCATGATAGGTGACGGTATTAACGACGCTCCGGCCCTGGCCCGAGCCGATGTGGGAATAGCAATGGGAACCGGGATTGATATAGCCATTGAATCAGGCGAGATTGTGATCCTGAAGGGGAACTTGGAAGGTGTTTTAACCGCATTCAGATTAAGCCGGGCGACCATGCGCAACATCCGCCAGAATCTTTTCTGGGCCTTTGCCTATAATGTTCTGGGTATCCCGATTGCAGCCGGTCTCCTCTATATTTTCGGCGGTCCTTCCCTGAGTCCAATGATAGCCGGAGGAGCCATGGCCCTCAGCTCCCTGTCAGTGGTGAGTAATGGTTTGCGCCTCAGGTTTTTTCATGTTTAGAAAGTCCGCTGGATAATGCCAATATATATACCCGTAAGAAGATGATAACCAAAATCACCGTCCTTCTGGACATGATAAAATTCAAGCACACCATCTTCGCTCTGCCTTTCATGTTGATGGGAGCTTTCCTTGGGCACGGCGGAGTACCGGGGCCGGTCGTGCTTTTCTGGGTAATTCTGGCCATGGCGGCGGCCAGAACCTGCGCCATGGGATTTAACCGGATCGTCGATGCCGATTTTGATACGGCCAATCCCAGGACAGCGGAACGGGCTATCCCTGCCGGACAGGTGAGGCGCGGAGAGGCCTGGATCATGGTCATTCTCTCAGGACTGCTGTTTTTCGGAGCCTGTTACCAACTCAACCTTCTCACCTTTCTCCTTTCCCCGATATTTTTAGGCATCAGTCTTTTGTATTCGTATACCAAGCGTTTTACCTCCCTCTGCCACCTGTTTCTGGGGCTTTCCCTGGCCTGTTCACCCCTGGGAGGCTTCATCGCGGTCAAGGGGATAGTGGACGGATACCCTTGGGTGCTTTCCCTGGGCGTCCTGTTCTGGGTGACGGGCTTCGATATGGTGTACGCCTGCCTGGATGCCGATTTTGACCGGAAGATGGGACTCCACTCTCTCCCCGCCAGTCTCGGCAGAAGAAACAGCTTTATTCTGGCAGCTCTCTTTCACCTGGCAGCTTTTGTATTTTTCCTGTTAACTGGTTTCGTTTCCGGGCTGAACGCTGTCTATTATATAGGCCTGGCAATTACCGGGGGAGCGCTCTTTTACCAGCATCTTATTGTCAAGCCTGCCGATCTCTCCAGGATCGGGATGAGTTTTTTCACCATGAACAGCGTGGTCAGTCTGACTCTGTTCATTTCTACCTGGCTGGCCCTGCTGACGGCCTGATATCGACCCATCTTTTTCGAGTCGGCTCTTTTTCTCGATAAACGGCTTTCTTCCCGCTTCCAGTGAGACATGTCGAGTGAATTTGTCAATTAAATGCTTGTAATGCCTGGACTAAGATGTCATCATAGCAGGTGTTCCGCCGGCGCATCTGTAATGGACAGTGCTGTTGCGCTTTCCTCTGGAATGGCGCTGGCCTTATTGAGAGTAGTTGAGCAGAAACGGGTGGCAGGGAAGCTTTTTATAGCGGCCCTGTGTTGCAATGTCGAACACTGCCCTGTGGTGAGTACAACTTTTATTGCCGATCTATGGGTGAGATGGTCTGTCTTTTTATGGGATCGTTGCTATAATTCATAAATATAAGCAGGCGATTGAAAACATGCCTGCCCCAGGGCGCTTGAACCGGAAAGATATTTGTGTTCTTTATGGAGTGTGAGAGTTATGACGGATTTTAGATTGGAGAGGCTCACTGGTTTCCAGGAATATTCCGGTCCTCTGGTAACAATAGTTATGGACGGCGTTGGCCTGGGTGCCGGTGATGAAAGTGATGGAGTGTACATGGCTTACACTCCCGTACTTGATGAGCTGTTTCGAGAGAAACTGTTTGTGCGTCTCAAAGCTCACGGTCGGGCCGTCGGCCTGGCCTCCGATGATGACATGGGTAATTCTGAAGTGGGCCATAACGCCCTGGGGGCCGGCCGGATTTATGCCCAGGGCTCCAGGCTGGTGGGGGAAGCCATTGCCTCCGGGGCCATTTTTGAAAGCAGAGCCTGGGAAAAGATCCGGTCCCGCACGGATGATGGTGGGACGCTTCACCTGCTCGGTCTGGTTTCCGACGGCAATGTTCACAGTCACATTGATCATCTCTATGCCATTCTGGATGAGGCTGCTGCCGAAGGAATAAAGAGGGTGAGGGTGCATGGTCTCCTGGACGGCAGGGATGTGGGAGAAAGAAGCGCTCTGAGCTATTTTGAACCCCTGGAGCAGAAGTTGAGGGAGCTTTCCAGGAAGGGCAGGGATTACCGGATCGCTTCGGGAGGCGGCAGAATGAACGTGACTATGGACCGGTATTACGCGGACTGGTCAGTGGTTGAGAGGGGCTGGAAAGCTCATGTCCTGGGGGAGGGACGTTATTTTTCTTCGGCCAGCGAAGCCATTTCCACCTTTTATGAGGAGGACAGTGAACTAACCGATCAGTACATGGACAGTTTCGTCATCGCTGAGGAAGGCGAACCTGTGGGGACCATAGAAGACGGCGACGTGGTGATTAATTTCAATTTCCGGGGCGACCGGGCCATTGAGATTTCCGAGGCTTTTGAAAAAAAGGATTTCGAAGGTTTTGACCGAAAAAGATACCCGGATGTCTTTTATGCCGGCATGATGGAGTATGACGGTGATGCCCATCTTCCTGCCAATTACCTGGTGGAACCCCCCACTATACAGCGTACTCTGGGGGAATATCTCTGCGGCTCCGGGGTGAAGTCCTATGCCGTGTCTGAAACTCAGAAATACGGCCATGTCACCTATTTCTGGAACGGCAACAAGACAGG
Source organism: Desulfobia sp. (assembly GCA_041641775.1). GTDB lineage: Bacteria > Desulfobacterota > Desulfobulbia > Desulfobulbales > SURF-16 > JAWLDV01. The sequence goes on from JBEPXR010000003.1 coordinate 4,104, forward strand.
GTATATAAACAAATCCCTGGAAAGATATGATGAGATTCCGTCGGACAGGGTGCCTTTTGACCAACGGCCCTGGATGAAGTCCGCCGAAATCAGCGATGCCGTCATCGAAGCAATCAGGAGCGGCAAATATGATTTTATCCGGCTCAACCTGGCAAACGGCGATATGGTCGGTCATACCGGAGTGGAAATTTCGACCCGAATCTCCATGGAGTCTGTGGACCTCTCACTGAAAAGGATTCTTAATGCCATCAGAAAAGCGGGTGGTGTTGCCTTAATTACAGCAGACCACGGTAACGCTGAATGCATGTGGACTGTGAAGAACGGGGAAAAAAGCGCCATGGTATCCCACACCAAGTCCCCGGTTCCCTTGGTAATCAGGGATTATTCAGGCAAAAATCATTTTTCCCTGAACCGGATTGATAACCCGGGATTGACCAATGTCGCTGCCACCATTTGCAATCTCCTTGGTTTCGTGGCCCCCGGGGATTATGATTCTTCACTGATTTCGCTGGAGAAATGGTAAAAATTTTCGCAGCTTGTCTATGATCCAGGAAGTGGAAAGATTGGCTCTGCTTTTGATGGAGCCGCTGATCTGGCTGATTCTTCTGGTTCTTTTTCTACTGGGAATAGTCAGGCCCTTTTTCAATTATCTGTTCGATGTGGAACGGATACGGGCAGTCAAAAGAATACGGGAACTGAAAAAACACTATAAGGATGCCTTAATTGAAGGGGACGACAAGCAGGAGATCAAGGAGACAGATAGCGGAGAGAACGCAGAAGGATAAAATTTCCAGGGTTGACGCCTGAAAGCTGAAAGCTATAAGGTGGTATTTATAATGAAGAAAAAAGCGGAAAAGAAAGAACTGTTTGGCAAGGAAGGCATGGTCCTTCTTGACACCATAAGGCGTCTGACCCGCAGAAACGCGGTTGACCGGTTGCTCCGTTTGATCAACAAGACCCATCCGGCTGATATGGCCTGGGTCTTCCGCTACCTGACGCCGGAGGAGCGCAGCAAGGTCTTCTCCCAGATGCTGAGGACTGACAAGCTGGGTCAGTTCTTGACCGAACTCGATCAGTCCATCATGGTGGAACTGGTGGGAGATCTTTCACCGGAATTCATGGTGGACGTTCTCAAGAACATGCCGTCCGATGATGCGGCTGATCTGCTGGAGGCCCTTCCTGAAGACCTGGCCAACGAGATAAGGAGGGCGATGGCCAGCGAGGATCGTCAGGAGATGGATGAACTTCTGCAGTACGATCCGGACAGCGCCGGCGGCCTGATGTCCCCCGATTTCCTGGCCCTGGATGAAGAACTTACGGTGGGGGATGCCATAAGCACTATTCAGGCCCTGAGCGAGGAAAAAGATCTCTCTTTTTATCTCTATGTCACCAAGGGTATAGAGGGCCTCCTCACAGGAGTGCTTTCTCTGCGGGAACTCCTTCTCTATTCCTCGGACCGGAAGCTCAAGGATATATTGAATCCCAGGGTAATAGCCGTCTCGGCAAGCACCGACCAGGAGGAGGTGGCCCATCTCGTCTCCAGGTACAATATACTGGCGATTCCGGTTATTGATGATAACAACAAGCTGATAGGTATAATCACGGTAGATGATGTTATAGATGTTATCCGGGAAGAAGCTACCGAGGATTTCCTGCAGATGGCCGGAGCCGGCAAGGACCAGGAAATTCTTCTCAAATCGACTATGGATAACGTTCTGACCAGGGCGCCATGGCTTTTTGCCAGCTGGATCGGGGGCATACTGGCAGCAATGGTCATCTCTTCCTTCGAAGACGAGCTGCAGCAGATCCTGGCTCTGGCCGCTTTTATTCCCATAGTCATGGGAATGGGGGGGAATATAGGCACGCAGTCCAGCACCATTGTGGTCCGAGGAATTGCCACGGGCCGGGTTAATGTCCATGAACTCTGGCGAATCGTCTTCAAGGAAACCAAGGTGGGGTTTCTGCTGGGATGCTTCTACGGCTTGATTCTGGGACTCTTTGCCTATTTTTCCTATAACGAACCCTTTCAATTCGGACTGGTGGTGGGTTTTTCCATTCTCTTCGCTATGGTTCTGGCAGCTACAGTGGGGACCATTGTCCCTCTTGTTCTGAAGAAATTAAACATTGATGCAGCAATTGCCACCGGACCTTTCGTTACCACCTCGATTGATATCCTTGGAGTGGTAGCGTATTTTCTCATTGCCAAGGCATTTCTGGATATAGGCTGAATGGCGGGTAGCGCCATAAGTTTATCCCATGAAATTTTTTAAATGTGTCAGTGAGTTATGAACTATTCCTCCAAGAGAAGACTTTCTCCCTTTTTGCTTTTACTGCTCATCCTGCTTGTTTTGTGGCTTTTTTTCGGTCAACGGGGACGGCAGGTCAGGCATGACCGAAATGCCCAACCAAGGGTCGTGGAAGCCCGGGGCGACCTGGCCGAGGATGAAAAGAGCATCATCAGCATATTCCGATCTTCCTCACCTTCCGTGGTCTATATAACCAGCCTGGAACTGCGCCGCAATCTCTTCAGTCTGAATATACAGGAAATTCCCAAGGGCACCGGCTCCGGCTTCATCTGGGACAGAGGCGGGAGAATCGTCACCAATTACCACGTCATCAGAAATTCCAACAAGGTGCATGTCACCCTGGCTGACAACACCACCTGGAAGGCTTCCCTGGTGGGCGCCGCCCCTGATAAGGATATTGCGGTTCTGCAGATCGAGGCTCCTGTTTCCCAGCTGTCTCCCATTACCCTGGGACAGTCGGCAGATCTCATTGTCGGCCAGAAAGTGTTTGCCATCGGCAATCCTTTCGGGCTCGACCATACGCTGACCAGTGGCATTGTCAGCGCTCTGGACCGGGAGATACAATCTGCAAACGGCATGACCATCCAGGGCGTTATCCAGACTGATGCCGCCATTAATCCAGGAAATTCCGGCGGGCCTCTTCTCGACAGCGCCGGCCGGATGATAGGGATGAATACAGCTATCTACAGTCCGTCCGGAACCTATGCGGGGATAGGTTTTGCGGTTCCGGTTGATGAAATAAACCGGGTGGTAACCCAGCTTATCCAGCATGGTCATCTTATCCGGGCCGGGCTCGGAGTGAGTGTAGCCAATGACCGGCTGGCTGCCCGTCTAGGCATCAAAGGAGTGATGCTCGTGAGAATCGAGCCTGGCAGCACGGCTGAAGAGGCTGGACTGAAGGGAGTCAGGCGCTATCGGGGGGAACTGGTTCTTGGTGACGTTGTGGTAAGTATCGACGGGGTGCCCGTTACCAGCAACGATGACCTGCGTCAGGAACTGGATAAACACCAGCCCGGGGATAAAGTTACCCTCAAGGTCATCCGCGACGGTAGAGAGTTTAAGGTTGATGTTGTGCTCCAGCAGGTGAGTTGATCCAAGGAGCGGTAAGGGGGTGAGTACCGGAAAGCAAATGCCTGGTTCTTGCGCCGAAAACTGAGAACCCTGTAATGAAGAATTGGTGGATAAAAGGATTACGCAGCCTTATTTCCTTTGACGAGGGAAAGCGTCTCGACCTATTTGTCATATTTCCTTCTCTGCGGCGTTTCCTGGCTGCCAGGCACCATTTTGCCCAGTTCCGGACTGTTGGTGACATTATCTTCATAATCATCCTGGTCTTCGGCCTCTTCGGCCCCCAGGATCCTGACCGGAATTTCGTTACTTTCCTCACCTGGGGCATTTTATGGCCCATCGTCGTGCTTTCCTGGTTTTTTACCGGACGGATGTGGTGCGGACTCTGCCCGCTTCCCGGGCTCGGGGTATTTCTCCAAAAGAAGGGATGGACTCTGAACCTCAAAAGACCAGAATTTATTCACAAGTACAGCGTCTATTTCTCCGTTTTCCTGCTGGCTTTCATTATCTGGGTGGAAATTGTCGCCGACTTGAGGCACTGGCCGGCCGGCACTGCCTGGCTTCTTTTTTCCATTGTGGTCGGGGCGACCATTATGGCTGTTATCTTCCCCGGTCAGTCCTGGTGCCGTCATATATGTCCATTGGGCAGAATATCCGGAGCTGCCGCCACCCTCGCCATTACAGAATTCCGGGCAGATCATGATAAATGCCGTGGTTGCCCCACCTTTGCCTGCAGGCAGGGGACAGAAGACAAAAGGGGCTGTCCCGTTTATCTGGGGGCCTTTTCAGTCCGTAACAACCTCCACTGCCTGGTCTGCGGCCACTGTCTGCCCTTGTGTGACCGGAATTCACCACAGCTTCTCGTTCGTAATCCCTACAACGAGCTGATCCAGAACAAGGGACGTTTTGTCACCTGTACGTTTACCGTACCGTTTCTGCTCGGTACACAGCTGGCCCGATTTATCCGGGAGAAGCAGGTCTACGGTCAAATGCAGACGACGTTCTCCATGTCAGATCCCCTGCTTTTCAGTATTTTGATGTTTATCTGCATAGGTGTAGTGCTTCTGTTTATTCATCTGGGTACCCGGACCCTTACCAGTCCAGGAGAGGATCATGACTTCGGCAGCAGATCGCCCATGGTCCCCATTCTGATTCCCATGGCCTTTACCGGTGAGCTTGTCTACAGAATGGATCATTTTGCCGAGGAAATAGGCGATTTTATACCTACCATCGGCAGACAGTTTGACCTGTCTTTTCTCAAGGCTTTTTCTTTCAGTATTCCGCCCTTTCCGGTAGATATCCTTTCAGCATTTCTGTTGATGAATGCCGCCATAGCTGGAGGATATGTGCTATGGCGTTACGCCCTGGGCGAATTTGAAGACTATCTCAGGCTGAAGGATTTTCTCTTTCTCCACCTCTTAATTCTGCTGCTGCTGTTTGCTTTTCTGGCAACAATTTTTTGAGTGAGGAGTGAGAAGTGCCGTCTTCCGGACCAGTATGGATAGTTGCCATCGAAGTCGAAATCGGGATCGATTCAAAACAACTTCCCTACCTCGGCCTCGATTTCCATATCTGAAATGCCGGGATCATGATAATGCTAATGTCCCATATTTGTATGCTGCTGACAGCATCAACAGCGAACCACCAGAAACGAACAACTGACATCCGCTCACCTGGCTGACAATCCGATTTCTGACAGGAGCCCGCGGGCTGCGGCAAAGAGGTTTTTGCGGTCTTCCGCGCTCCGGCCTTCTACGTAAAATCTCACCTTGGGTTCGGTTCCGGAGGCTCTTATCATCAACCAGCTGTGGTCATCAAAGACGAATTTATAGCCGTCGATGTCTATGATTTCACTTATGGTCCGCTCTTTACCCCCTATGTTAAGAGAGTCTCCAGCTTTATACCTTTTCAGTTCAGCCAGGGTGCTTTGGAGTTCTTCTCCCTGTTTGTCGACCACAATGCCGTCCTTGTCGGGGTAGAAGTAACCGAATTCCTTTTGGATTTCTTCAAGATATTCACCAAGATTCTTGCTGAGTTTCAGGGTTATGTCCAGAGCAAGAATGAGGCCGATATAGGCATCTTTTTCAGGGGTGTGGCCAATGGTGCTTATCCCGTCCGATTCTTCAAAACAGACCAGGGCCTTGCCGATAACCGGTTTGAATTCTTTGAAGCCGACCCTGGGTTCAAAGATTTCTTCGCCAAGGGCCCGGGCAATGCTGTTGGCAAAATTGCTGGTGGCGACTGTCTTGGCCACCAAGCCTTTTTTTCCTTTTTTCTCATGAAGGTAATGATAGGCCATTGCCCCGAAATAATTCATGTTTATATCATTTTCTCCATCGGTAAAGCGTATCCGGTCCCCGTCGGGATCCATGGCCACCCCGAGTTTCAGGGGCTCGGAGCGTTGGGATAGAACCTCCTTGAGCCTGTTCATGTTGGCCGGGGAGGGTTCGGGTGCGATGCCGCCGAAGGTCGGGTCGTCCGTGGCCCTGAGAAAAATCAGGCGGTCGCTTTCCATATTTTTAAAGAGATCCTTGAGGTGTACCCGGGTGGCTCCGTGCATGGCGTCGAGGGCCAGGACACAGTTGCTGTTCTTCATGAAGGATTCCACCAGTTCGTCGTAGTCAAGACCGTGTACTTTCCTGTTTTTTCGGACCAGATCTTTCCAGCAGGACAGGGAGTCGCACTCTTTTCGCAATTCCTGACGCGGTGAGTAAGGCAACTCAGTGGAATCTGATATTATTTCACGGGCAAGCTCGGTTATCCTGTCGGTGACAAGTGATGATGCGGGGCCCGCGTCGGAACCATTGAACTTGTAACCCCCGTATTCAAGGGGATTGTGGCTCGGGGTCAGGTTGATGGAAAAAGCCGCGCCCAGTTCAAGTACTGCCGCGGAAATAGCTCCCGTGGTGGTTTCTCCTGCTACATGAACGGTGATACCGTGACGGGTCAGGACATCTATGGCACTCCGGGTCAGCAGCTCACCTCCGAACCGGTTGTCATGCCCCACAACGCAGCCTCGATTCCTCACTTCTTCCAGAGAAAAAGAACCCAGGAGTGAGTGCAGCCTGTCTCCGGGACTCATCTTCTGGTACATCCTGACAATAGCTTCGGTTACACGGGTAACCGAGTTGCAGGTTATATCTTTGCCAAGTATTCCCCGCCAGCCGGAAGTGCCGAATTTAACCTGATCAACAGGCTGGTTGGTGCTTGTCTGTATTTCATCTCGCACCATTTCATATATTTTGGTGATTTCACCCTCCAGATAGCTGTGCTCCGGGCTGCCGGACGGGTATTCATTTCGCTTGTCGACAAGTTCTTTTATTATCTGGAAGTAGTCGTTTGAGGCGTGATTGCCCGGAGAGAGATTCTGGAAGAGGTGAGAAATGTCGGGCATGCTCATATGGCTTTCTCCTGTTTGGGGAATTGGGCGTAGTGGAACTTTTCCGTTAGTTGGGAACCTTGGGGATATTCTACAAAATATAATATTATTTTAAAATAATAGATGAACCTTGCCGCTATGGTCCTCTCTTGTTGACCAATCTGGTAAGATTGGTTATAGAAGAGGATACATTTGGCTTGGATAACATAACGTAATAATATATCCTTAATTAATGACCTTTGATGTCTCTGATCGGGACTGATATTTTCGGGGAGTGCGCCGTCAAACTGGACTCGTCCCGGAATGTAAAGGCTTAATTGCTAAGAAATTAATGAGCGAGGAGAGGAATAATGCCTGAAAAACATGAGGAAGCCTTTATTCTCTGGTTTGATGAGATCGGAATTGATGATGTGCCGCTGGTTGGCGGCAAAAATGCTTCTCTGGGAGAAATGCATCAGAAACTGACTGAACAGGGAGTGGCAGTTCCCGACGGCTTTGCCATCACCGCCTATGCATATCGTCACCTCTTGAAGAAGGCCGGAATTGAGGAAGAGATAAGGCAGGTCCTTTCGGACCTGGATACCAGTGATATGAAAAATCTCGCCGAGCGTGGCGAGAAAGTCAGAAATATTATCAGGCACGCCGAATTTCCGGAAGATCTGCGGGAAGCTATTATTGACGCCTACCGGAAGATGGAGTCAGAATATAATGAAAACGTCGATGTGGCGGTACGCTCCTCCGCTACGGCGGAAGATCTTCCGGATGCCTCTTTCGCTGGACAGCAGGAAACCTACCTGAATGTGAGCGGAACGGAAAATCTCATTGAAAACTGCCGAAAATGCTTCGCTTCCCTGTTTACCAACCGAGCCATATCCTACCGCCATGATAAGGGCTTCGGTCAGTTTGACGTCTACCTATCCATAACGGTCCAGAAGATGGCAAGAAGTGACTCCGCTTCCTCAGGAGTTATCTTCTCCATTGATACAGAGAGCGGTTTCCAGGATGCCGTATTCATTACCGCAGCCTGGGGACTTGGTGAAAATGTCGTTCAGGGGGCAGTAAACCCTGACGAATATTATGTTTTCAAGCCCACTCTCAAGGAAGGCAAACGACCCATCGTCAGCAAGAGGGTGGGAAGCAAAGAGATAAAAATGATCTACGTGGACGAACCCGGCTCCGAAGATTATGTCAAGAATATCGACACGACGCCGGAGGAGCGGGGAAAATATGTCATTACTGACGACGAGATTCTCCAGCTGGCCAAGTGGGCCTGCATCATAGAAGATCACTACGGCAAGGCTATGGATATCGAGTGGGCCAAAGACGGCGACGGGGTCAATGTCGGAACCGGCCGTCTCTTTATCGTCCAGGCTCGGCCGGAGACTGTCCATTCCCAGCTTGACAAGAAGACTATGAAGACTTACAAGCTCAAGGAACGGGGTAATATTGTCATAGAAGGTCAGGCCGTGGGCAACAGAATCGGCCAGGGGAAGGCAATTGTAATCGACAATGTCAAGGACATAGGCGATTTCAAAAAAGGGCAGGTCCTGGTCACTGATATGACCGATCCGGACTGGGAGCCCATAATGAAGATAGCCGGTGCCATTGTGACCAACCGCGGCGGTCGGACCTGCCATGCTGCCATTATCTCCCGTGAACTCGGTATACCCTGTGTTATCGGGACGGTGAAAGGGACTGAAACCATCAAAAGCGAACAGGAGGTCACGGTTTCCTGTTCCGAAGGTGAGACCGGCTATATATATGAGGGATTGTTGGACTACGAGATTGAAAGCCTCGACCTGGATTCCATTCCTGAAACCAGGACCAAAATAATGATGAACGTGGGGATTCCGGAAAAAGCCTTTATTGAGGGACAGATCCCCAATGACGGAGTAGGTTTGGCCCGGGAGGAGTTTATCATCAACTCTCATATCAGTATACATCCCCTCGCCCTGTATTACTTTGACGACTTGAAGCAGAAGGCTGCAGACGACCCGAAGATCGCTGAAGTGGTTAAGAAGATAGAAGCCAAAACAACAGCTTATCCTGATGATAAAAAAGAATTTTTCATCGAGACCCTGGCCGAAGGTGTGGCAAGGATAGCTGCCGGTTTCTACCCCAAGGACGTCATTGTCCGGCTTTCGGATTTCAAGAGTAATGAATATGCCAATCTCATCGGCGGCTATCTCTACGAACCGAAAGAGAGCAATCCCATGATCGGCTGGCGAGGTGCTTCCCGTTACTATGATCCCAAGTACCGCCCTGCTTTTGAATTGGAATGCCAGGCCCTGAAAAGAGCCCGTGATGTAATGGGAATGTCCAACGTGAAGCTGATGGTTCCGTTCTGCCGGACCCCGGAAGAGGGCAAGAAAGTTATAGAAGTTATGAAAGACTGCGGTCTGGTTCAGGGCGAGAACGGTCTTGAACTGTATGTTATGTGTGAGATTCCAAGTAACGTGGTGGCGGCCGAGGCCTTCGCCGACATTTTCGATGGTTTTTCCATCGGCTCCAATGACCTCACCCAGCTTACCCTGGGACTGGACCGGGATTCCGACCTGGTGGCCCACATTTTTGATGAAAGGAACGAGGCGGTGAAAACCATGGTGAAAATGGTGATCGACACTGCCAAGAAGCGGGGCAGGAAGATCGGTATCTGCGGCCAGGCCCCCAGTGATTTTCCTGAATTTGCCACGTTTCTGGTAGAATGCGGCATCGATTCAATGAGTCTGATTCCGGATACGGCTATTAAGACCAGGCTGGCAGTGGCAGATAAGGAAAAAGAATTGGGAATATCCTGAGATTTCTAAACAGAATAAACAACAAAAAAGGGGAGTCTCTCGTTATTGAGACCTCCCCTTTTTTATACAACTAACAACTTACAACATATACCTGACCTACAGCTTCTTCTTAGCCAGACCGGCTTCTTCACTATCGGGGAATTCCCGGACGACTTTTCTGTAAACAATGTTGGCTGTTTTCTCATCTCCCAGCTTCTCAAAGGCCGTGGCCTGATTGTAAAGGGCATGGGGAACTTTGTTGTGTCGTGGATGGTCGGAAATGACCTGCTGGTATTCCAGAATGGCCAGTGAGTGATTACCGAGCTGGAAAAGACAATCGGCAACCATGAAACGGGCTTTGACGGCTATTTCCTGTCCATCATATTCTTTCCGAATATCACTGAAAATTTCTTTGGCTTCCCTGTAGTCACCGGCCCTGAACTTATTCATGGCGGTCTCGTATTGTTTTTCGGCAGCGCTTTTCTGCTCCACCGGTTCAGCAGGAGCCGCTTTTTCTTCTGGTCTCTGTTCTTCTGCTTCTTGTTCAAGGGGTTCTCCCCTTGAGGCTTGAACAACCTTCTTCTTTTCTACTGGTGTAATACGGTGAAGAGTTCCGGTTGGTTCGGTGTCCGCTGTTTCTACCTGTTCCCTCGCCGCAGAGGCCGTCTCGGCAGCTTTCCTGGCCCTGGCGGCTTTTTCTCTGATTCTGGCCTCTTTTATGTTCTTGATCTGCTGATTCAGGGTAGCGGTATCCTGTTGCAGAGAACCGATTTCTTTCTGGAGGCCGGTCAATCTGGTATTGATGGTGCTGACCTGGTCCTGGAGGGAGGAGGTTTCCGCCGCAAGTTTCTCCTGGATGACACCGGTCTTGTCATCGATCCTGTCCAGCCGCTGATCGAGGTTCTTGCTGATTCGTATAAGTTCGGCATTGAGACTGCGGTAGCGGTGCCTTGATTCCTCCAGCTGGCCCTTGGTCTGCAGCAGTCTGGTGTTCAGTTGATCGATTGTATTGCCTATTCCGGCCTGTTTTTTCTGGACTGAATCGACGGAAGTTCCGATGCGCTGCTGAATATCCTTTATGGATTCTTCTATTGCAATGAGCCTGTTATCCAGAGTGTGCATCTCAAGGTTGACTTTGCGCATGTCCTGTTGGCTGGCACAGCCGCCCAACAGAGCTATGCCGGCAAGGGCGGCAGGAAATATCTGACTGAATATTGCTGATTTCTTCATGATTACTGTCCCTTTTCAGGTTATTGGGCGCAAATGATATCCAGATTATAATCTAACATGTTATCCATTTCATCTCTGATCTTGCGGATATACTAATATCTTGGGCCCCAGTGGGGCTGTGACTGGTTCCCGCCAAGGAGAAAAAGCGGTCTGGGCCATCTGCCGTTGCCGGAGATTACCCCCAGTTTGGAAGTGTTGCCACGTTTCATGCTGAAGATGATCTGCCTGCTGTCCGGGGACCAGTCAGGCGATTCATGATCATAGGAAGAATCGGTGAGCTGGATTGGACTGCCTCCCTCCGGTCTTATCTTGAAGATCTGGTGATTGCCGTTGATTCTACCTGTATAGGCAATCCATCTGCCGTCCGGTGACCAGGAAGGAGTCGTATTTTCCGAGCCGCTGAAAGTGAGGCGTTCGGTGGTTCTTGAACTCATATCCATAATATATAACTGCGGTGTGCCGCTTCGGTCTGATACGAAGACCATTTTCCTGCCGTCCGGGGAAAAATCCGGAGAAACGTTTATCCCGGCGTTGCGGGTAAGCTGACGGACTATGGAGCCGTTGGTCTTCATCAGATAAAGATCGGGATTGCCGTCTTTACTGAGGGTAATGGCAAGTTCCTGGCTGTCGGGAATCCAGGCCGGAGCCATGTTCACTCCCTGGCGCCTGGAAATGGGTCTGGTCGTCCTGGAGTTCAGCTGGGTAAGATAGAGATTGGGGTTGCCTCGGTGATAGGAAGTATAGACCAGTTGCTCGCCGTCGGGTGCGATCCGAGGGGAGACGGCGAGTTCTCTGTGGCCGGTTATCCTGCGGATGTCGTCGCCCAGGATGTCTGTCAGATAAACTTCCTTATGGCCGCTGCTGTCTGAAATGAAGGCGATTTTCGAGGTACTGACTCCGGGTTGCCCGGTCAATTTTTCGATAACCCTGTCTGCGTAGCGCAGCAGAAAGCGTTTCTGCAGGTCGATCTGGCCTCGATACCTCAAGCCCAGGGCCATCCGGTTGCTGCCAGATTCGAGGAGCCGTATTTCGAGAATAAAATTCTCTTTGGATAGTTCATACCGCCCCTGGATGGTGTAATCAACCCCCAGGGATAGGAGTTTTTCTTCTGATCGCACCTCTTCGCCGGTTAGAGCCAGAGGTTTGATAAAGCCGTGGAAACCCAGGGCCCGTGACAGGATATCCGCCATGTCGCGTCCCCTTTCACTGTCCGCCGTTTCCTGCTCTTTGCTTTGGAAGGGGGGCACGGCTATCGTCAGCTTACGGAGCTTGGCTCCGGTAATATCCAGATAAATCTTTTCTTCAGCCGAGCTTGAGCCGGTGAGCACAATAGATAGGCAGCAGGTAAATGCTATCAGTATCTTTCTCAAGTCCATAATACAGATTACTTTATTGAAGGCCCTCTGGGTGAAAGATAAGGCCGATTTCCAAACGTTCTTTTTCCAGGGTATCAGGAAACCGGGGTAATGGTGAAGACCTGTCTACGGTCTTTTCGACAAAACGATCGAAGTAGATATTATCGGAACGCTTTTCGAACGTACTTTTGATCACGGTCCCTTGTCGGGTAATGGTTATCAGCAGAATCGCCTCCAGATCCTTCTTCCAGTCGGTGACTTCGGGCAGTATCCAGTTGGCCTGAATCTCCCGATAGACGGAAGCCAGGTATTGTTTGAGCACGGCTTTTGACACGGAACTCCCTGTTTTACCGACCCCTTCTTCGCCTGGCTTTCCTTCTCCACCCTGGAAAACTTTGGTTTTCGTCTTCTCCGATGGGGGGGCAGTTTCTGTCTTTTCATCGGGTTCCTGCGTCTGCAGGAGGCTGCTCAGATCCTGCACCGCTTCCCTGGCGTAAAGGCGCGCTTCTTCTTCGGCTTGAAGGGCCATCTCTTCAGCCTTTTTTCTCTGTAAATCCCTTTTTATCCTGTCGAGAGCCTGGTCGATCTGCTTTTCCCTTTCCCGACTTTTCTCCGGAGAGGTAATTTCCTTTTTGGTCAGGCGGGGTTTCAGGCTGATCACCTCTTCCGGGGTACTTTCCTGCATCGCCGGCTCCCTGCTTTCTTTCACGACTTCTGTTGAGATTTTCTCGGGTTCAGGTCTGGGCTCAGTTTCGGCTTTCTTTTCCGGAGCAGGGGGTTTTACCGCTTTTTTTTCCGGTTTTTTGGAGGGTTCCTGCTTCTCTTCAGGCAAAGCTTCTTCTATATTAACCAGGTCAACAGTGTGTATTTCCTGGATATCCTGATCAGGCAGGAGATAAGATGAAAAAACGCTTCCCCCGAGGACAAGAATATGGAAGAGTATGCTCCCTGTAATAGGCAGTTTCCACTGATTTTTCTTCATCTCCCTGAAAGAACCATTGCCTCCAGGGGTAGGAGTGCCAGTTAGAACCATTGGATTATTCGATTATTCTCTCTTCTTCGGGTGTGGTCACCATGCCGAGTTTCGTGAAGCCCGCCTCCTTTACTTCCGCCATTACCTTGGCGACAATGCCATAGCTCACTTTCTTGTCGGCCTTTAACAGTATTGTTTTATCGGGTTCAGACTGGGATAGTTTCAGAAGCTTCTGCTGGAGAAGCTGGATGTTACCCTTGATTTTCCCTATGGCGATCTCACCTTTGCTGCTTATGGAGATGACCAGAGGGGCTTCCTCCTGTTTGAGAGGAGTCGCCGTAGTCTCGGGGAGATCGACGTTGATTCCTTCCGTCAGCATCGGGGCCGTGATCATGAATATGATGAGCAGGACCAGCATGACATCTACCAGCGGGGTAACATTGATACTGGCGACGGGGGCATATTTTTTTACTTTGTTCGATCGTCCCATTTTCATCCTCTGCTCAGGGAGTCACGCTCTACCAGGTTTAAAAATTCAGCTGAGAACTGGCCCATTTCTTCTTCAAGGGTTGTGAGCTGATTGGAAAAGTAATTGTAGAAGATTACCGCTGGTATGGCTGCAGCCAGACCGGCCGCTGTGGCTACCAGCGCCTCGGATATCCCGGGTGCCACTACAGCAAGTGAAGCGGAACCCCGAAGACCTATCTCCCTGAAGGAGTTCATGATGCCCCAGACTGTTCCAAAAAGGCCTATAAAAGGGGTGGAACTGCCTGTGGTCGCCAGAAAAGAGAGATGGCTGCCGAACTGGTTGGATTCACGGCTTTCAGCGTTTTCAAGAGCTCTTCTGAGCACGGTTTTGGCTGTCTCCGGGAGAGAGCCATCGGTTTTGTCCAGAGGCTTCAGGCGTCCGATTTTCTGGAGTTCATTATATCCACTGGCAAATATGGACATTTCAGGGCAATCGGGATGTTCTTCCCGGTCCCGGTAGAATTGGGCGAGACTCTTGGACTCCCAGAAGTTTTCCAGGAATGTTTCCGAGGCAAACCTGGTTTTCCGAAAGATTATGAGCTTCTGAAAAATGATGACCCAGGAAGTAACCGAAAAGAATAGTAAAAGCAGCATGACGAACTGCACTACCGGCCCTGCATTAAAGAACATCGCAAAGATATTTATGTTATGCACCTTTAAGCTCCTACTGAATTTGTTGATTTGTCTCGTTTTTAACTAACTGATCTGCTTGAGGTATTTGGTATGAAGGTGTGGTAGTCATCTGAGAAAATAATCCTCCAGTATACACCATACCCGATCAGAGTGCAAATGCACCGCGCTCCTATAGCGAAAAATGAAAACTTTGCAGTTCCTGCTTTTTCAGCAATTTATCGGGTCCCCCATCGGAGCGGGCAATGGTAAGATGGTCTTTTCTTACTCTCCTGCCCTTGCTTTTCAATGAGAAAATCTTATGTTTTTCAGAACAATTTCCGATAGAGATTGTCTAAAGGGAAAGCACTTTTTTTAGGATCAACAGAATATGGCGGAATTACAGTTTTGTCCTGTCATGTCTGCCGATATCCGTTAAAAGCTGTATGTTAAACCATAGTCAGCAATATCCTCAAGGAGGGTTAATGTTATGAAGAATGCAAAGAAATATGCCGTAGTTGCCTGCCTTGCCGGTATAGGTCTCCTTGCCGGAGAGATTCAGGCAAGGGGAATTGGTCCCGGTCCAGCACAGATGTACCAGGAAGCAGGAAATTATCGGAATGATGCCGGTTCCGGATCACAAGCGGCCTACAGGGGCGGCCCAGGAGTTTATGCTCCCGGAAGCCGTGGTCAGCAGGCAACTTTTCGTAACGGTTCATACGGTTACGGCTACGGAAGGGACGGTCAGCAGTCCTGCCTTAACCAGAATGGTAATATTTACGGCCCTGGTTACCGATCAGGGGGGGGCAATGCGACCGGTCCTGTTTACGGTCCGACTCTGGCCCAGGACATATGTGAGTCTGAAGTAGTTACAGTTTCAGGAGTGGTTGTCGAAGCAACCCTTTACGGTCAGGGTGGCGTTGTCGTCAGTTCCGATTCCGGTCTGGTTACGGTCTATGGCATCGGTCCTTTTCGTTACTGGGACGAGCTGGGTATTGCGAGGCCGGGTGTATCCGAAGAAGTTGAGATAACGGCCTATAACGTTATTTTCAGCGACGGGTCCGAGAGACTGATGGCTGATACCGTATGGATTAACGGCGAAGAACCCGTTGATCTGCGAGATGAATACTGCCTGCCTTCATGGCGCAGAGGACCGAGATGGTAATCGTGCCAGATTTTCCCTGGACAGATAAGAGCCTGGCTTGAATCGGCTTTCATTCTGTTCATAAAAATTTTTCCGTGATTTTGTAATATTCTGTAATCAGAATGAGCCCGTTTTCGGAGAGGCAGCAGTTTTCTGGCGGGCTCATTTTCATCTATATCAAAATCGTAAACCAGGCCATAGGGGTCTTTTCCGGCTGACAAGCCACAACCTTTCACCACTTAATGGAGAAAAAAATGATAAATAAAATAGCACTTTTAACACTTACCGTAATGTTGTTTGGTTTTGCTGGGATCAGTCAGGTTTCAGCCGCCAAGGGCCCATGCCCCGATCACTGCCGGATGGCGAAGCAGAATTGTCCCACAGAAGCAATGGAAGCTCGCAGTGAAGCCCATAAGAAATTTATGGCCGAGACCGTTGACCTCCGCAGGGAGATGATGGTGGCCAAGGCCAAGATGCAGGCAGTAATGAAGAGTGAAGAGCCTGATGTTGCCAAGGCCGGGGAACTGGCAGGTACACTTTTTGATTTGAAGAAAAAGCTCCATATCAAGAGGGCGGAACATGGTCTGGCCGCTTTTGCCTGTGGTCAATGCGGGAAATGCGGGAAATGCGGGAAATGCGGTAAGGGAGAGTGTATGCAGTGTGACTGCGGTTGCAGGATGCAGAACTGCGCCGGGAACTGCGGCTGCATGTAATTTTCTGTGAATCAATGAAAAGCCTGCAGCCCTGTCTACCCTTCCGGGTAAAAACAGGGCTGCAGGCTTGATAACCAGATGTATATCATTCCAGGTTCATCAGAAGTCCGCTCTGCCACTTTTTTTGGACTGTGGGGTAGAGGTCCCTTTTCTTCAGCTATGCGGCTGATACTTCCACCTTCCTGGTTTGCCATTCGATATACTGATCAATACTGTAGAGATTTTCCCCTTCAAGTTGGAAATGGACGGCCATCTCGGCCAACCCGTTTTCTCCCGTTCGGTTGACCCTTACCACCACCGCCTCCGGAATATGGACTCTGAGAGGATCAATTACTGAGGATTCACGTTCTAAAGTCAGGTCAAGAGGGCCGATGGTAATTCCTTCTTTTATGAAGGAGGGACAAGTTCCGACCATAAGCAGGCCTTCCCGGGATACGTTTTTCAGACTCGCCTTGTAGAGGCGGGTGGAGTAGGGGAGAAGATAAACGCCAAGGGAGCCTGTCCTTGCAGGTATGCGGGGAAATTTGCGTTTTGAGAGTTCGAAAATGACAGATGGCTTAAGAATGGTCAGGCGTTTTTCATCTTCATCCAGAGGAGCCCCTTCGAAGATATGGGTGATATATTCGAGGGGGCGGTAAAGAAAAAAGCAGGGTTCCTGTTTGTAGCATAGATCCTTGCTTTTCGTGAACTGAATAAGGCTGACCGTTTTTTTCTGGTTAATTTCCCTCAGAAAGACAGTCTGGCTTTCATGCCCCTTCTTGGCGAGGGTGACCGGGATTCTATGCTGAAGTAGAGTGTTCAGTTTTTCCTCAATTATTCCAGGATCATTCGACCAGACCTTTTTCACGGGAATCTCCGCTTTATTTGGCAGACTGACTGTTTTGTCTTATAAACAATAACTTACCAGTAAGAGCCTATCGTTCCAAGATTGCATAACTTATTCTTAAATGCAAGAAATTTGTGGTTCTGTTCGACCGGAGCTGTCAGCTTGTAAATCAGGAGGGCATGTGCTACCCTTCCTGAATGGTTCTTTTTCTCTTTTTGGGGAATATAATAGCTCTATCTTCATTGCTCGAAAGCCACTCATCCCAGAATGCACACTGATAATTTCGATAATTCCGGCTCTCTTGAACTACTGGCGCCAGCCGGGACCCTGGATGTTTTCACCACCGCCGTCGCTGAGGGAGCCGACGCCGTTTATCTGGGCGCTCCTGCCTTCAACGCGCGGGCTCAGGCCCGTCATTTCAGTCTGGAAGAAATTGCCGCCATGATCGATTACGGTCACCGCCACGGTGTTAAGGTCTATCTAGCCATGAACAGCCTTATGAAGGAAGATGAGATTCCTGCAGCCCTCAACCTTCTGGGTGTCCTGAATGGGCTTGCTCCTGATGCGGTCATTCTTCAGGATCTTGGGCTGTATTCTCTCTGCCGGCGTTTTTTCCCTGACCTGTCCCTTCATGCCAGTACTCTTATGGCTGTCCACAATTCCCTCGGAATAAAACAGTGTCAGGAGATGGGATTTAAACGGGTGGTTCTGGCAAGGGAAATGACGATGGCTGAAATTAGAAACGCGGCCAGGGAAACTGCAGTGGAGCTTGAGGTGTTCATCCATGGAGCTCTCTGTTTCTCGATCTCCGGTCTTTGCCTCTTCAGCAGCTATTTAGGAGGGATGAGCGGTTTGCGGGGCCGTTGTGTTCAACCCTGCCGCCGCCGTTATCACTGGCAAGGCCGGGGAAAAAAAGGAAGCGCCGGTTATTTCTTTTCCATGAATGATCTGCAGGGGGCTTCCTTTCTTCCCGAACTCCAAGCGTCCGGGGTCCGGTCGATTAAAATTGAAGGCAGGATGCGAAGCTCACGCTATGTGGGGCCGGTGGTCAGGGCCTATCGGAAATTGATCGACGCCGGGGACCGATTTCAGGAGGTTCTTCCCGAAGCCCTCGTTCTTCTGCGGAAGGCGATGAGCCGGCAGACCTGTTCCGGCTATTTTCCTAACTCCCAGCCGGTTAAAGCTTTGAACCCTCACATATCCGGAAATGCTGGAGCCTTCCTCGGTAAAATGCATAAGACCCACGGTCCCCGTGCAGTTCTTACTCTGAAAAAAGATGTGAGAGAAGGTGACCGTCTGAGACTCCACCAGGAAAATGGTGGTGAGCGAAAAGCGTTCACCTTAAAAAGGATGGAGGTGGGGGGACGAAAATGCCGGAGTGCCGGGTCCGGTGATACAGTAGAGATTCTGCTGCCGGTATCTGGAGCCAGGGCCGGGGACAGTCTGTATAAAGTCGACACCAGGGAAAGGAAAAGGGATAAGTCCCGTTCGGCTGCTATAAGTCCTGAGAAGTTCGGAAGAAAAGTTCAGAAGATAGCAGAACGGATCAATTCCGAAGTAATGACAGACAAAATCGGTCTAAGCCCGGGAGGAAAGCCTGGGAGGGCTGGGAAAAAACTGCCCCTGCTGCTCAAGACGGATAATCTCCATATTCTCAGGCTGAATTTGCCTAAACAGGTCAAGACAGTAGTGGTGGTGCTGGATAAGGATAATTTCGAGCGCTTCCAGAATATCAAAGGGGGCGCCAGATTGGCATCCAGGATAGTCTGGGCTCTGCCGCCGCTCATCTTTGAAGAAAGATTACATTTTTACAAAATGGCGGTGGACAACTTGATCGGACAGGGGTTCACCTCCTGGCAGATAAGCAATCTCGGTCAGCTTCAACTGTTTATCGACCAATCACAGGACTTGAATATAAGCGGGGATTATCGACTTAACATCTTGAATTCACAGAGTCTCGGTGTCCTGGAAAATTTGGGTCTCAAAGGAGGGGAATTGGCCATTGAAACTGATGCTGCAAACCTGTCTCAGGTCCTGCAGGGAGATAGAAAGATAAGAACAGGTCTGACTGTTTATGGCCGCCCCCCTTTGTTTACCGCCCGGCCCGCTCCGGATTTCTTTCGTTACGGTCCGGCTTTCGTGAGTCCCAGAGGTGAATTTTTTTATCTACGCAGAAAGTGGGATGCGGTGCTCGCAGTTGCTGCCGAACCTTTCTCCCTGCTTGATAACCTGAATGCAAATCCCTTGAACAGGCTTGATTACGCAGTGATCGATCTTACCTGCTGCCGGCAGACCAAAAAGGATATTATACAGATTTTTCAGGGAGTAAAAGGTAATAAAGAGCGAAAGGAGTTGTCCACTTTCAATTTCTTCGCTAATCTTAAATAAGTTGTAGGTTGTACATTGCAGGTTGTAAGGCAGGTGCAAAAAGTATTGGTTTTTAGCCGTTAGCTGTTGGTGATTGATCGTCGAATCCATCTCTATGTGGTGGGCGCCATCGTTTAAATGACAAATATCAAATTCCAAACAAGTTCCAATGACCGAAATCCGCAATACCAAACTAAGGTCTTCTGTAAGCCTTTTGTGATTTGATATTTGCGTTTTGGATTTTGCTTGTAATTTGGTGCTTGAAATTTGAGATTTAGTTGATGGTCACACCAAGATCCTGGCCACGGGGTACGTCTGTATAGTCCACCCCTGCGGGCGACTGTTCACCAAGCAGGGCCGGTCTTCTGCGGTGGAGTGAGTGACGAGCAGTGATCGTAAAGTCGATAACCAGCAACCAGCAACCAGCAACCAGCAACCAGCAGCTAAATGCTGTAAGTCAACTGCAACTATTCAACCAGAACTGAAAAAAGAAAATGCATGATTCGTTAGGTATCTGCCTGGGTGCCTCCACCATAAGCATGGTGGCCCTGCGTCGAAAAGACGGAAAAGTAGAGACCCGTTGGACGGAAAATAAGCCCCATGAGGGCAGTCCAAGGCGCACCCTGCAGGAGATGATTGCCCAGCTTGATTCGGGCTGGGATCTGGCAGCGGCTACTGGGCGCAAGTTTCGCAATTATCTGAATCTTTCGACTATTTCGGAACCGGAGGCGGTGGAAGCTGCCTGCCGTCATCTTCTTCCGGAAAACCATCCGTACCGGGTCATTATCAGTGCCGGTGGGGAAACATTCATGGTTTACCATCTGGACAGGGATAACCGGATCCAGAATATCCATACCGGGAACAAGTGTGCTTCAGGTACGGGCGAATTCCTGGTTCAGC
>JBEPXR010000003.1:24288-39203 GCA_041641775.1 Desulfobia sp.
TGGGGCGGATGTCGATAAGCCTCGAAGAAGTCGGTCGGATGGAACTGCCTCAGAAGGTGTACCAGGTATCCGGCCGGTGCTCTGTCTTCTGCAAAAGCGACTGTACCCACGCTTTGAACAAGGGTATAGCCAAAGAAAAGGTGGTGGGGGGGTTGTCCCGAATGATGGCCGGGAAGGCCCTTGAACTCCTCAAAAAACTTCCAAAAGACCATGTCATGCTGATCGGCAACTGCACACTGAATCAGCCCATGGTTCATTATCTCAATCAGGAAATAGATGATCTCTTCATTCCTGAACAGGCCGGCTATTTCGAAGCCTATGGGGCTGCCCTGTGGGCTCTGAATACTCATGAACAGGGCCTGGCTGATGAAAAGCTCAAACCCCTTCCCGCCTCGAAGGACATTTTCCTTGATCAGAAACTGAATCTTTCCTTCCTGCAACCGCTGGCCAAAGCCGGACAATGGGTGGACTTCAAGGATCATCCCCGTGGCAGGGCCGAAGAGGGCGATACGACTGTCCTGGGTCTTGACGTGGGTTCCACGACAACCAAGGGGGTCATTATGCGCCGGCGGGACAAAGCCATCCTGGCCGCGGATTACCTGCGAACCAATGGGGATCCGGTAGGAGCTTCGAGGAGGGTTTACGCCAGCCTGGCGGAACAACTGGCTGAACCTGTCAGGATTGAAGGGCTGGGGGTTACTGGTTCCGGTCGGCAGATAGCTGGTCTGCATGCCATGACGGATGGCATCATAAACGAAATCATTGCCCACGCCACCGCCGCAGTGCATTTTGACCCGGAAGTAGACACCATTTTCGAGATAGGGGGGCAGGATGCCAAGTACACTTACATAACCAACCGGGTTCCCAGTGATTACGCCATGAACGAGGCATGCAGCGCCGGGACCGGTTCGTTCCTTGAAGAGGCCGCCAAGGAAAGTCTGGGACTTTCGGTCACTGAAATCGGCCGGACCGCTTATAAAGGGGCCAATCCGCCTAATTTCAACGATCAATGCGCCGCTTTCATAGGTTCCGATATCAAGAGCGCTTCTCAGGAAGGCATCCCGGTGGAGGATATCGTGGCCGGCCTGGTTTATTCAATCTGTATGAATTATACCAACCGGGTGAAAGGCAATCGGCCGGTGGGAGAAAAGGTCTTTATTCAGGGTGGTGTCTGTTACAACGAAGCGGTCCCAGCGGCCATGGCCGCCTTGACCGGCAAGAAAATGGTGGTCCCGCCTGATCCCGGCCTGATGGGGGCCTTCGGAGTCGCCCTCGAAGTGGAACGCCGGATGGAGCAGGGCATCCTTGAAGAACAGGAGTTTGATCTTGACGAGCTTGTGCAGCGAGAGGTCACTTACCGGGAACCCTTCAACTGCGGAGGTGGCAAAGAGTGTGACAGAGGCTGTGAAATTTCCCGGGTAGAAATAGCCGGGAAGACGTATCCCTTCGGTGGGATCTGCAACCGTTACGATAACCTGATCCATAAAAGGAAGATTGATTCAAGCGGTCTGAACCTCGTTACCAGCCGTGAGCGGAGAGTGTTCCGTGATCTCAGTCCGGAAAACCCCGAAGATCAGAGACCCACGGTGGGTATGAATCGTTCATTCCTGGTCAATACTTATTTCCCTTTTTATAACAGGTTCTTTGCCGAACTGGGATACCGGCTGGTGCTCCCGGATGAGGTGGATCCGGAAGGGGTGGAGCAGCAAAATGCGCCGTTCTGTTTTCCCGTGGAACTTGCTCATGGCTATGCTGCCTCGTTGATAGCCAGGGATCCTGATTACTATTTTCTCCCCCATCTGCAGGGGATTCCTGCCGCAGATAAAAACAGTGAGAATTCCTGTACCTGTGTTTTCCTTCAAGGAGAGCCATTTTATCTCCCGGCCGCTTTCTCGAGTCTGGCGCCGGAAAGAGTTATTTCACCCTATCTTCATTTCGGAAAAGGGGTTGCGGCAAATCATCAGGCTTTCCAGGAAGTAGCCCACCGGCTGGGTGTTGACGAAAACCTTGTCATAAAGGCTCTGGAGGCGGCCGAAAAAGAGCAGCAGTTTCTACGGGCCGACCTCAAGAATATGGGCTGGGAAGCTTTGCAGAAGCTCAGGCAGGATC
This sequence comes from Desulfobia sp., assembly GCA_041641775.1. Classification (GTDB taxonomy): domain Bacteria; phylum Desulfobacterota; class Desulfobulbia; order Desulfobulbales; family SURF-16; genus JAWLDV01. Next base: position 26,398 of record JBEPXR010000003.1, read on the forward strand.
CTGAAAAAACAGCTATAGTTCTCTTTGGCAGGCCCTATAACAGTTTTGTCCAGATAGCCAACAAAGGGATACCTGCCAAATTCGCCTCCAGGGGTTATCAGATCATTCCCCTGGATATGCTGCCTTATGAAGGGGAAAAACTCCCGGTTGACAGCCATATGTATTGGGCCATGGGACAGATGATTCTCAAGGGTGCCTCCTTTGTCAAAAATGATCCCCAGCTCTTTGCCACCTATATTACCAATTTTTCCTGCGGTCCCGACTCTTTTCTGGTCGGATATTTCCGGGATCAGATGGGCCAGAAGCCTTCGCTTACCCTTGAACTGGACAGCCATACGGCGGATGCCGGGATAGAAACCAGGATCGAAGCTTTCCTGGATATTGTCCGTTTTTATCGCGAACTTCAGAAGAAGAAAAAACCAGCCCCTGCCCGGAACACCTTCAGAAAAGCTGAAATGATCATCAGCAAGGGCAAAGCGGGAATTACAACCTCCAGTGGAGAGTGGCTGCCTCTTCACGATGACCGGGTCAAGGTCGTCCTCCCCGCCATGGGGCGCTTCGGTACCCCACTTCTCGCCAAAACTTTTGCCAGAAAGGGTGTCAGGGCAGAGGCCCTGCCGCCGGCTGATGAGACGGTCCTCAAGGAAGGACGTGGGAATTCCAGCTGCAAGGAATGCCTGCCGCTTCAGACAACGATAGGTTCCATGCTGAATTACCTCCGCAACCGACCCCAGGGAGAGGTTACCGCCTACTTCATGGCCAGTGCCAATGGCCCCTGCAGGTTCGGCCAGTATCATGTCTTTTCCAGGCGTACCATTGAAAAACATCGGATCCCCGACGCCGCAGTGCTCACTCTCAACCCTGCCAACGGTTATGGCGGCCTTGGCAACAGGTTTACCCTGTCCGCCTGGCGGGCCGTGATTATCGGTGATATCTTTGATGAGATATGGGCTACCATCCTGACTGGAGCAAGAGATCGGAAGCAGGGGTTGGCTGTACTTGAGCGGGAATATGAACGCATTCTGGGTGTTATCGACAGGGGATGGCCTGAACTGGCCCGCCAGCTCGAAGATAGTGCCGGGAATCTGGCCGCCATTGAACTGGAAAGACCCTTTTCCGAAATTCCCAAGGTTTCCCTGATCGGGGAGATCTACGTCCGGCACGATCCTATTTCTCTGCAGAATCTGGTGGAAAGGATGGCTGATCGGGGTATTGCCCTTCGAACCGCTCAGAACAGTGAGTGGCTTAAGTATACTGACTGGCTTGTCCGTTCGAAAATAGAGGGCAAGCCGGATCTGAGCTGGTGGTCCAAATACTGGGTTAAAAAATATTTTGATCGGCAGATCAGAAAGATTTTATCTGCAAGCGGCCTCTTCTTTTATGAGGGAAAAATGGATGTCGAACCGGTGATCGAGGCTGGCAGTCACCTGATCTCTCCCCGTCTTACCGGTGAAGCTATATTGACGGTTGGGGCCGCCTTGCATGAGATCCTCCACCCCTCCTGCGGGATCATCTCCATAGGACCCTTTGGCTGCATGCCAACCCGGCTGGCGGAATCGATCCTTAACGAAAAATTTACCACCTCTGAAAAAAGGCGGTTGCTGAATGGACAGGTCAACGGAAAGTGGCGGAATATCCTGGAGAAGGACCGGAAATTACCATTCCTGGCCATAGAGACAGACGGCAATCCTTTCCCGCAGATTATCGAAGCCCGACTGGAAGCCTTCTGCCTTCAGGCCCAGCGACTCAATGAAGAGTTGATAGGCACAGCCCAGTAATCTTGGTCTGGGTTGGTGGGCAAACCCCTCTGGAACTGCCTGACAGAATGGATCAAGACAGTCCTGTCTGCCTCCTTTTCAATAAAATCGAAATCGAAATGAGTATGAGTCAATACTTTATGCCGATTTCGATATGGACGGCGATTTAACCCTCTGACATGATTAACTGACTTCACCCACTATTCGTGATCCGCTTATCTCAGCTAAAAGCAAGACCAGGAAACCAGGACGAACTCATTTCTCCAGGAGATTACTGATGTAGTGCCTCTGGGGCTGGGGTGGGATGAAGATAGAGAGATTGTTGTTCCAGCGGCTGACGTAATATTTGGTCAGAAAATACCGCATCTTGTTTTTGAGCTGAACCAGGCTGGTACAGAAAGAATAGAAATGTTCTCCATAATTGTTCAGGGTCACGATGGAAGATTCAAGCCTTTTGGAACCCCGAACATCCAGTTTTTCCATGTTAATGACGATCAAGGCTTTCATTACCCTTTCCGGATTAAGCATTTCTTCGGCCGGGATTTTGCCGAAATTGACCAGGGGAAACATCTCAAGCATAATCTCCAGGAGTTTTTCTATGTCCTTGAGATAGATTTCCTTGAAGTAAGGGGTGATGTGAATCGCTGTCTTTTTCTGGATGATGCCGTTAATAACCAGTGAAGTCAGTAGCCTGACCAGGTCCTGATCCTCCTTGATGGGCTTTATTTCATTGTTGACGATAGTCTTGGTAAAGGGTTTCCCCTGGTAAGCCCAGTAGTAGCTGTCCCCTCCCTGGGTGTTCCGGTGGAGGGTAATATCCTCCTGTTTCATAACACTGCGGGATATGCTCCTCAGGTAGGGAACCTTCTCTTCTTTTTTCTCATAATAGGTGAAGAGTTTTTTGCCCAGAATTGCTATATCTCTTTTGCTTATTGTCGTCGCGTTGGAATCGAAAGATTCCTGGAACAGGGACAGCCGCTTATAGGTGTTGAGCAGGAATGAATGAACTCTTTTGCCTGTTTCGAGAAGATCGTGGTAATTCCAGGCCTCGTTCTTTATCAGAGTGGCGTAATTTCGGGGCAGAATATCCCATTTTTTCATTAACATGACGCCCTGTTTCAAGTCCTTGTCACTTTTTCGGAAATGTATTCCTTCCAGGGTTTTCATGAAGAGGCATTCTCTGATAAGTTCAGCATCACTGGTCCTCTTCTGCCGGCGGTAAAACGAGATAATCTCCCTGGCGAGAAGCAGATAGGGATCAATCAGGGACAAGGGGAGTTCCTGTTCCTTCTCGGGCAGTTTCTGGGGATAGGTTACAAGGCATTGAATTCTAGTGGAAAACAGTGGAAGAAGCTTGCTTTTCTCTTTCAACAGCAGTTCGAGGTAGGCAAATTTGATCAGCGATTTGTAAGGACTGTCCAGGGCTTTGTTCATCTGCCAGAGGCAGGCTCCGAAAATCTCGCTTTTGGGGATATCGGAAAAATATCCCAGATCAACGAAGTTATCAGGGTTCAGTCTCCTGCTCTTCGATTCACGGGTTACGAAATGACGATATTCCTCAATGGTCAAGCCCGGTGGAACCAGCCACCAGAGGAGCATCTTGCCGGCCACCAGGATATGGGTGCGGAAGAGCTCGTCCTTGAGAAGAATTTTCAGAGCCGATCCGGCCGACTCCCCGTCAACAGACGAGTCAAATCTGTTTTCTTTGGTCTGGTCGATGTCCATCAGGAAGAAGTAGATCTCAAATCCCTTCTCCTGAGCCCATTGTTCAATGAGGCGGCATTTCTTCTCCAGAAGCTCCAGACTCTTCCCTCCAAGTTCTTCATGCCGGATACTCACCCAGTAGTCGCAGTCGGATTTGGTGGTCTGGGCAATAGTACCTATGCTTCCTATGGTTTTCAAGGAATGGATGGAGGGTTGACGGACCGGATAGGGAGAGGGGGTATTGGGCTCCCGGGCGGTTGATTCGGGGAAATAACGGTTGAAAAGTTCGTCATCCATATACTTGTCCGGAAGGAAGCGGTAGATGCCGAAGCAGCATTCCGGATCATCTATATATCCGGGCAGATCCGGATAGTTGCAATGAAGGAGATAGGGGATGACCCGGAAGAAAAATAGGGCTTGATTCTTGTCAAAGTTGACAGCCTTGATTTTTCGATTCCGGTTGTATGTCTGGTAACGCTTGATCCTTTCGTGCATTAACTGTGATTGACGGTGTCAGTTAGAGGTTGTGAGGTGTTTTTCCTGCCGGTAGTCTTTATTTTAGACTCTCAGCTAGGTTGACTGCCTGGACCGTCCGGGCCACATCATGAGTTCTGATCAGGGCAGCGCCTTTCGTTGTGCAAAGGGCTGAAATTATGGCACTGGCTTCATCCCTCTCCCGGGGATTTTCGATACCGAGGAGCTTATGAATAAAAGATTTACGGGAATGACCTATAAGCAGCAGTTGTCCAAGTTCTGCAAAGAAGGGCAGATTTCGTAATATGGTGAGATTGTGTCCCAGGGATTTCCCGAAACCTATTCCGGGGTCGATAATTATTTTCTCTCTTTTCATTCCTTGTGATACCGCCCAGTCTATTCTCTCCATCAACATAGTGGAAACTTCCGTCAGGACATCTTCGTATTCTGGTTTCTGCTGCATATTTCGGGGATTGCCCTGCATGTGCATTATGACTACCGGGCTCTGATAGTGCAGGGCGACTCTGATCATATCAGGGTCGAATCTCAAGGCACTGACATCGTTTATCAGGTTCGCCCCAGCCTCCATTGCCTGCCGGGCTACCTCCGCTTTTGTGGTGTCTACGGATATGGGGGTAGAGAAATATTTCCTGATTGCAGCGACAGCCGGGATCACCCGGTGCAACTCCTCTTCAAGGCTGACTTCTTCGGCATAGGGGCGGGTGGATTCGCCGCCGACATCCAGGATGTCTACCCCCTGGTCCACCATGGTCTCGATCTGGTTTAACAGGGATTTTGGATCATTCAGTTCGCCACCGTCAGAGAAGGAGTCTGGGGTTACATTGAGAATTCCCATGACTCCGGTTCGTTTGTTGAAGGTCTGTAAATCCAATTTTGAAAAGAAGAGCAGAAGTTGAGATAGAACTGCCGGAATCCTGAAGATGTCATGAACCTCAGATTCCTGTATCGGCCCACTTCAGGCGCAAGATCACGTCATTTGGTGACAGGCTGATAATTATCTACAGGCAGCTGAGATCAATCATCCTGCCGGAGGCTGTGAAAGAGTGTGCTTATCCGGTTGCTTCTGAATCGTCGGATACGCCGGCTGAGGGCGACTCTTTCACTTCCGGATTGGTCGGTTCTGCCTCCGGGACGGAGATATCCAGACCGTGCTCCTTCATGATCTCTTCAATCTCGGTGGATACCAGGGTTTCCCTGTCCAGGAGGGCATTGGCAATTTCTTTTAAGGTTTCTATATTGTCGGTAAGCAGAGCGGTTACTTTGTTGTTGGCGTCCAGTAAAAGATTTTTAATCTCCTTGTCGATTTTAATGGCTGTGTCTTCTGAGTAATCACGATGCTGAGCCATTTCTCTACCCAGGAAGATCTGTTCCTCCTTTTTACCGAAAGTTACCGGACCCATGTCTTCGCTCATGCCCCACTCACAGACCATTTTATGGGCGAGATCCGTTGCTCGCTCTATGTCGTTGCCCGATCCAGTGGTGATTTCTCCCATTATCAACTGCTCCGCCACTCTTCCACCCAGGAGGATGCAGAGATTGTTGAGGAGATAAGACTTGGCATGGGTGTAATGTTCTACTGACGGCAACTGCTGGGTAAGTCCCAAGGCGCGGCCCCTTGGAATGATTGTCACTTTGTGAACCGGATCGGTCCCGGGGAGAAGCTTGGCAATCAGGGCATGTCCCGCTTCATGATAAGCAGTTACCTTTTTTTCCTCCTCGGTGATGATCATACTTCTTCGCTCAGCGCCCATCATGACCTTATCTTTGGCTTTCTCCAGGTCATCCATGGTTACTTTTTCGGCATCGTGGTGAGCAGCCAGCAGAGCGGCTTCGTTCACCATGTTTTCCAGGTCCGCACCGGAGAATCCGGGGGTTCCCCGGGCAAGGACTGACCAGTCCACGTCATCGGCAATGGGAAGATTCCTGGAGTGAACTTCCAGTATTTTCTCACGGCCTCCCACGTCAGGTACTGGAACGACGATCTGCCTGTCGAAACGTCCAGGTCTCAGCAGGGCAGGATCAAGAACATCAGGACGGTTGGTAGCGGCGATGATAATTACGCCTTCATTGGCCTCGAAGCCGTCCATTTCCACGAGGAGCTGATTCAGTGTCTGTTCCCTTTCATCATGACCACCGCCAAGGCCCGCACCCCGATGACGACCCACGGCATCAATTTCATCAATAAAGATAATACACGGGGCGTTTTTTTTGCCCTGAGTGAACAGGTCTCTCACCCTTGAAGCTCCCACGCCAACGAACATTTCGACAAAATCGGAACCGCTTATGGAAAAGAAAGGAACTTCCGCCTCTCCGGCAATGGCTTTGGCAAGCAGGGTTTTACCGGTACCCGGGGCGCCTGCCAGCAATACTCCTTTGGGGATGCGGCCCCCGAGTTTGGTGTATTTCTGCGGGTCTTTCAGAAAGGCGATTATTTCGTACAGATCTTCCTTGGCTTCGTCGATACCTGCCACGTCGTTGAAAGTGGTTTTGCCGGTCTCTTCATTGAGAACCCGATGTTTGCTGCGGCCAAAGCTCATGGCCTTGCCTCCGCTGGCCTGCATCTGCCGCATGAAGAAGATCCAGATCCCAATGAGCAGAAGCATGGGGAACCAGGAAACCAGTATGGTGACGTACCAGGGGGTTTCCGGCTTTTTTTCCACCTGGATATTTACATTGTTCTCGCGCAGAAAAGGAATGAGATCATTATCGGCATCAGGAGTGATGACCTTGAAAGGCTGACCGTTGCTCTTGCCGGTGATTTCATTGCCCTGGATTGTCACGTTGTTTATATCTCCGGATTGAACGGCAGCCATGAAATCGGTGTACCCCATTTCAAACATGCTGGTCTGGGGAGCTTTAAACATGTTGAAGAGCAGGATCATGGCAAGACCGATGATCAGCCACATGGAGATATTCTTATAAAAGTTGTTCATAAAAGGAATGTGGAAGTTGTGATTGGAAATTCTTTAGCTGACTCTGCTACAATAAGTACTCCAGAGCGAAAAGTCCAGTGTGGTGCGCTCAGCTGCCGTAATATTCCTGGATGGCCTTGACCACAAGGGGGCTTTTCTTGATGGCCTCTATAGCCTTGACCATGGATTCAGCTGCGGCGATTGTCGTGGTGTAAGGTAAATGGAAATCAAGGGCTGCTCTTCGTATGGTGTAGGAGTCCTCGGTGGTCCTGGTCCCTTTGGAAGTATTGACAATCCACTGAATACCCTTGTCCTGTATTTTGTCGAGAATATGGGGGCGGCCTTCCGAAATCTTATTCATCCTGGCGCATTCTATTCCATTATCACTGAGGTAGCCGGCGGTACCTTCAGTCCCTGAAAGCTGGAATCCCATAGTGATAAGCTGCCGGGCAAGAGGAAGGATCGCCGCTTTGTCGGAATCACGGACACTGAAGAGGACGTTGCCGCTTGACGGAATCGACTGTCCGGCCGCGAACTGGGACTTCCCGAAAGCGACCCCGGTTTCGGGGCCGATTCCCATAACCTCGCCGGTCGATTTCATTTCCGGGCCCAGCAGTGTGTCAACGTTATCGAGACGGTCAAAGGGGAATACCGCTTCTTTGACGGCAAAGTGGTCGACTTCCACTTCTGAGGTGAATCCCAGTTCTGAGAGCTTCATCCCGGCCATTATCTTGGTGGCCAGCTTGGCCAGGGGAACCCCGGTTGCTTTGCTCACAAAGGGAATGGTTCGCGAGGCACGGGGATTTACCTCGATAACATAGAGTTTGTTTTTCTGTACGGCGTACTGGATATTCATCAGGCCAATGACATTCAGCTCTTTGGCCATGGCCTTGGTGGCTTCCTTGATCTGTTCCGACATGTCAGCCGGAAGATCGTGGGGAGGCAGGACACAGGCAGAATCACCCGAATGGATACCGGCCTCTTCGATATGCTGCATTATTCCGCCGATTACTGTCATCTCTCCGTCGGATATGGCATCAACATCAACCTCTATGGCGTCTTTGAGGAACTTGTCTATGAGAACCGGATGTTCGGTGGAAACTTCGATTGCCGAAACCATATAGCGTTTAAGTTCCTCCTCATTATAGACAATGCGCATGGCTCTTCCTCCTAAAACGTAGGAGGGCCGTACCATGATTGGATAGCCGATCTGGGCGGCGGTTTCCAGAGCCTCCTCGATGCTTCTGGCGGTTCCGTTTTCCGGCTGGACCAGTCCCAGTTTCTGCAGAAACTGCTGAAACCGTTTTCTGTCTTCTGCCCTGTCTATCGAGTCGGGGGAGGTTCCTATAATGGGCGCTTTCATCTGGGCCAGCGGCATGGCAAGGTTTAAGGGCGTCTGCCCGCCAAACTGAATGATTATGCCGTCGGGTTGTTCGTTTTCTATAATGTGGCTGACGTCCTCGAGGGTAAGGGGCTCAAAATAGAGTTTATCCGAGGTATCATAATCGGTTGAAACCGTCTCCGGATTGGAGTTGACCATAATGGTCTCGATTCCCATCTCTTTCAGGGCAAAGGCGGCATGGACACAACAGTAGTCAAATTCGATGCCCTGGCCGATCCGGTTCGGTCCGCCGCCGAGAATCATGATTTTTCGCTTGCTGCTGGGGCGTGATTCACTTTCCGTTTCATAGGTGGAATAGTAGTATGGCGTGTAGGCTTCGAATTCGGCGGCACAGGTGTCGACCAGCTTGTAGACCGGCCTGATTCCTTCTTTATTCCGCAACTCCTTGATATCCGAAGCGCCGGTTCCGGTAAGCAGGGCGAGCTGCTCATCGGAAAAGCCCATCTGTTTGACATGATAAAGAAAGTCCCGATCCAGTCCCTGGAAACCAACCCGCTTGATTTCTTTTTCCGTATTGAAAAGCACCTTCAGGTTGTTAATAAACCAGGGGTCTATATGACTGGCTTTGTAAATATCCTCGGTGCTGTATCTCCGCTGAAAGGCTTCATAGATGGCAAAAACCCTTTTCGAATTAGGGACTTTCAGCATCAGGTTCAGGTCATGGTCGCTGAGGCCGCTGAAATCAAGCTTGGGATTTTCACCGAAGCCTATGTATCCTGTTTCCAGAGAACGAAGCGCTTTCTGAAAGGATTCCTTGAAGGTACGACCGATGGCCATGGTCTCACCCACTGATTTCATGCTGGTGGTCAGGTAGTCATCGGTCTCCGGGAACTTTTCGAAAGTCCACCGGGGAATTTTTACTACGCAGTAGTCGATAGTCGGTTCGAAGGAGGCATAGGTCTCCCGGGTAATGTCATTGGGAATTTCGTCCAGGGTATATCCTACTGCCAGTTTGGCCGCTATCTTGGCAATGGGGAAGCCGGTCGCTTTGGAGGCCAGGGCCGAACTCCGGGAAACCCGGGGGTTCATTTCGATGACCATCATTTCCCCGTCCTCTGGATTGACGGCGAACTGCACGTTGGATCCCCCCGTTTCCACGCCGATTTCCCTGATTATCGCGATGGCGGCGTCCCGCATTTCCTGGTACTCCCGGTCGGAAAGGGTCTGGGACGGGGCCACTGTAATAGAGTCTCCCGTGTGAACGCCCATGGCATCAAAGTTTTCAATGGAACAGATGATGACCACATTGTCATTCCGGTCACGCATCACTTCGAGTTCATACTCTTTCCAGCCGTAAAGGCTGCGTTCCAGCATAACTTCCGAGTTCAGGCTCAGGTCGAGAGCGGAGATGCAGAACTCCTCGAGCTCCAGGTGATTGTAAGCCACTCCGCCTCCGGTCCCCCCCAGGGTAAAGCTGGGCCGGACTATAATTGGAAAGCCGATTTCCTCCCCGGCCTGTTTAGCTTCTTCCAGGCTGTGGATTATCGCCGATTCTGGGACCTTGAGACCTATTTTTCTCATGGCCGTCCGGAATGACTCCCTGCCCTCAGCCTTCTTGATCACGTCAATGTCGGCGGCAAGCATCTCCACCCCGTACTTTTCAAGGACACCGGCTTCCGCCACCTCGATAGCGGTATTCAGCCCGGTCTGGCCGCCCAGGGTGGGCAGCAGGGCGTCAGGTCTTTCCTTTTCTATTATCTGGGCCACGATGTCAGGCGAAATCGGCTCTATATAGGTACGGTCGGCTATTTCCGGGTCCGTCATTATAGTTGCCGGATTGGAGTTGATCAGGATTACCTCGTAGCCTTCTTCCTTAAGGGATTTGACCGCCTGGGTCCCGGAATAATCAAATTCGCAGGCCTGGCTTATGATGATGGGGCCGGATCCTATTATCAGTATTTTTTTGATATCGGTACGCTTGGGCATGGATATTCAGAGTTCAGAGTTCAGAGTTCAAGGGTTCCAGTTTCCGAGGCTATCTCATGCTCTCAAGGAAACGGTCGAATAGATAAACGGAATCGTGGGGCCCCGGGGCATGCTCCGGATGATACTGGACTGAAAAGGCAGGATACTTCTTGTGTCTCATGCCTTCCAGGCTGTTGTCGTTGAGGTTTATGTGGGTTATCTCGACTTCTTCCGGATCCAGGCTGTCGGCATCTATACAGAAGCCGTGGTTCTGGGAAGTTATCTCCACCTTGCCGGTAATAAGATCCTTCACCGGCTGGTTCCCTCCCCTGTGTCCGAATTTGAGTTTATACGGAGTGCCGCCATAGGCCAGACCCAGGATCTGATGCCCCAGGCATATGCCGAATATAGGCTTCTGGCCCAGCAGGTCTTTTACGGTCTGGACGATTTTTTCTATCGCTCCGGGGTCTCCGGGGCCGTTCGCAAGAAAAATGCCGTCCGGATCCATGGCCATGACTTCCTCAGCGGATGTGCCGGCAGGTACGACCTGAAGGGAGCAACCCTTCTCCGCCAGGATGCGGAGCTGGTTGTATTTCAGGCCGGTATCAATAACAACGACCTTGAATTCTCCGGAATCGGAGCTTGAGAAGTTGTTTCCCGGCTGCGGCGAATTATTGCTCCAGCCGTATGGCACCGCAGTGGTTACCTCTTTGACCAGGTCTCTGCCGATCAGTCCGGGTGACTCCTTGGCTTTAGCTACCAGGGAATCAGGTTCCATATCTTCAGTTGAGATGATGCCCTTCATGGCACCGGCCAGACGTATATGACGGGTAAGGGCCCTGGTGTCGACACCTTCGACCCCAAGGATACGATATTCCTTGAGGAAATCAGCAAGAGTCGCAGTGGATCTGAAGTTGCTGGGGATATCCTGGTACTCCTTGACTATGAAGGCCTCCATATGGATTACGTGTGATTCCATGTCCTCTCGATTGGTGCCGTAATTTCCGATCAGGGGATAGGTCATGGTCGCAATCTGTCCCTTATAGGAAGGGTCGGTTAATACTTCCTGATAACCGGTCATGCTGGTATTAAAAACTATTTCTCCGGTGCTTTCACCAGAACCGGTAAACGAACGGCCTTCAAAAATTTTTCCATCTTCAAGGGCTATAAGGGCCTTCATTATTGTTTGTTATCCTTACGTTATTTGATTTTTCAAGGAAGTCCGGGCGAACTTATTCTTACTGGACGATTCCCCTCAATAATATACTCTCCTGTAATGTAGGTAAACCTGTACAATGTAACCGGATGGATTTAATAAGGCAATTAGAAATTGATGAACCTCCATAGCCACTGAACTTTATACTCCCTCCTGTAACCTTCTGGTGTGAAGGTGGGTGGTCCCGAGAGTCTGAACCTTTCAAACAGGGTTGACATCAAAGCAAGGCGCCGTACCATATAAGTGGTTGACGGATTAAGGAAGATGCCGGAGTGACGGTTGCAGGGCGAGTGCCCCTGTTCCGGAGTTGAAACAAAGAACTGAAAGGAGAAACCAATGAAGAGAAGATTCGTGCTGGCTGTTCTGCTTGGAGTTATTGCCATGAGTTGTAATGTTTACGCCGAACCCACGGATGTAACTGTCCGGGTGAAGAGCAAAGGTGCCAAGTTTGTCGGCACCAGCATGGGTGGGGCTTATGTTACCATCAGGGATGAACATTCAGGAGAGTTGCTCGCGAAAGGGCTGACTCAGGGTTCTACCGGGGATACGGCCCTGATTATGGAGACTCCCCATGAACGGGGTGTGGCCATTTCAGATGAGTCCTCCGCCCATTTCACCGCCACCCTTGATATTGACAGGCCGGTTTATGTTGAAATTGCCGCTTACGGACCCGTAGCCCAGAGACAGTCGGCAAATAAGGTAACCGCTACCCAGTGGATCGTTCCCGGCAAAGACATTACTCGGGGGGATGCCTTTCTTATGGAACTGCCGGGACTGGTTGTCGATGTTCGTGACCCGGCCGCTCATGTCAAGCTTTCCGGAGAACCCGAGGTCCGAATTCTGGCGAATGTAACACCGATGTGCGGTTGCCCGATTGAGCCGGATGGACTTTGGGATGCTGGTCAGTATGAAGTCCGGGCGATCATCCTGAGAGACGGTGAGAAGGTTGCCGAGGTCCCGTTTAATTTTGCCGGTGAGACCAGTCAGTTTTCAGCCAAGTACAGCCCTGAGGGGAAAGGGGTTTATCAGGCGATAGTTTATGCCTTCAATCCGGCCAACGGTAATACGGGACTGGACAGGGTAACCTTCGTGGTAAAATAAGCATAGGAAGATTAGGCAAAGACGGATTCTTCTCTGTATGAGAAGATATAGGCGTTATTGAAATTTGAAAAGAATTGTTGACAAAGGTTTTCTTATTAGGTAAAAGGCTTTTTTTACTCTGCTGGCCGGGCAATATATTCGAACAAGAGGTTGAAATTTGCTTGACAGATTCAGAGTAAATGTGGTTAAATTAAAAGTTCGCCGCGGCCATTAACAGCCTTGGTGAAAACGATCTTTGAAAACTGAATAGCAGCCAAATTATGTGGGTCAAAATAGCCGACAGGCTATTTGTCAGCATAGTAAGATGAGGGATT
>JBEPXR010000004.1:0-32124 GCA_041641775.1 Desulfobia sp.
CGTAACGCCCCATCTCTCGAAGGTAGGTTGTTGTGGCCTCTTCTATTTCCTGTTCATCAGCTTTTTCTTTTACACTATCGACGCTGTCATCGACTTCAACTTTGACTTCGTCGACTGAAACGGGGCCCAGAGGCCTTTTGTGGGATTTCTGGTCTATAATTTTTTTGCTGACGACTTCTATGTTGTGTTTACCTAAAAAGGTGAAGACTTCATCGATGAAAGCCGCATCTTTGTCTTCCGGGATAAGATCGTTTAAGAAATCGATGCTCAGAAAGCCGTTGTTTTTACCTGCTTCAAGGAGTTTATTTTTAATTTTTGTGATGACCGGTTTCTTGCTTTGCTTTTCCATGAGAAGTTAAATTCTTTTTTGAGATACTTTTTTATGTAGAAATTCGGTTGCCAATAGTGGTTGCCGCGATCGGTAGGAAATGGAAGATATTAAAAAGTGAAGCCGGTACAGCAGCGGTTACGGATTGCTCCGCCTTCTCTTCCAAGAAACGCAGGCACGAAATTCCCCATGTTAATATTTTGTTTGGGTAATTGCAAGGCTATTTTGTTCCAGTTTTATATTCGTTGATTTCCTGCAGCTCATGGTCTTTCACTTCATCAACCTGTTCAGACCCTGGCAGCTGCTCCCGGCCAGATATTGCCTCAAGATGAATGTTCTGTGCCGGCACAGCGAGTTCCAGGCCATTATCTCTAATAATTTCTATAATCTTCAGCAGGATATCCTCCTTGACAGCCAGCCATTTATCCCAGTCAGTGGTTCTGGAGAAACAGTAAATCAGGATATCGATCGTCGAACTGCCGAGACTGTCGACATAGACCATGAGGTCGTTCTTGTAGCCGTACAAATCGTTGGGGGAGACGATATTCTTTCGTGATTTCAGCCAGTTTTGATTGCTGAAGAAGAGAGAGCGGTGAGGGTTGGCGATTTCGGGATGTTCGGTAAGCATTTTCCGGATTTCCGTTACGCACCTTTTCAGGGACTGAACGTCACTCTCATTGGGAAGACTGACGAGGGTTTTTATCCTCCTGCCCAGCTTCCTTCTGCTCCAGTTTCTGATTATTTTGTCTGATAACAGGGCGTTGGGCACAAAGAGCATTGAGTTGTCAAAGGTCCTTATCGTGGTCTGACGCAGACCCACTTCCACCACCGTTCCCTCGGCCGCCTCTGTTTCTATCCAGTCTCCCAGGGAGAAAGGATTGGTTATGAGAATGGTAACCGAGGCCAGAAAATTGGCCAGGGTGTCCCTGGCTGCCAGGGCCATGGCCAGACCACCAATACCCAGGGAGGCGAGTACTGCCGATATATCGTAGTCCATTCTCCTGAGAGCTATGATGACGGCGATAACCACAATTATGAAATAGGATATTTTTATGCCCAGGCCGATGATTTCCCGCCGCAGGGTGTCCTTGCGTTTGAGAAGATTGCTGGCGGATACCTCACCGTAGATTCTGACCAGGATGAAAGCCGTCCAGATCCAGACTGCCAGTTTCAGCAGATCAAACAGCAGGACGAGATGGGGAGAAATCGCTGCCGGATAAAAAATGATCCGGATGATATTTTCTGCTATATAAAGGAGAAGAAGAACGGCTACCGGCTTGCGGATCGATTTGAGCACATCATCTTCGTCCTCAGTTTCCGACTCTTCCGGGACCAGGTATTTCCTCAAAAGAGATTCCAGCAGCCTGATAACTCCCATGTAGAGGAGCAGAGACAGAATGAGAAGCCCCGTGGAAATTACCATTTTCCCTGGATTTATGCCCAGGGGACGAAAAGATGTCAGGCCATTAATCCTGTTCAGTACTTTCTGGAGACTGATGGAGCCATAGGTAAAGACCTCGGGCATCAGCAGCATGGTATTTTCGGAGAAAAAGGAAAGTATTTCTCGAAACGAGTTGCGTCTCGCCTTGAGCCTGTTCAGAGTGTCCTGCAGCTCACGGTGGATCTCGCTCTGGCTGGCCGTGTCCAGAGCTGCCTCATATCTGGAAATATCAAGGTCGGCAAGCTCCCGCAGTTTAGCTTTGAAGAGCTCCAGCAGCTTTTCTTCCTCACCGGGCTTATGGAGCAGCTTTTTGATATCCTTGCAGCAGGCGTCGATTTTTTTGTTGAGCTTCAGGTAGTCAATTCTGACTTCATCCCTGATGACGGCTGTATGGTTGCCAAGTCTGGAGTTGGTTTCAATTCTGTTTTCCAGTTTTTGTACGTCAGCTTTGAACCTGGCCTCTTGAAAGGAAGAATAAATTTCCCCTTTCAGGATCTTTTCCGGAATTCCTTCTATAATGGTAATCTTCTGATTAATCAGTCTGGTGAGGTTGTCCCTCCCGCTGTCGAAATCTTTTTTATCTTCCAGAGCGGCAGCGGTCTGGTTGATCTCCTGATTAATCGATTCTATTTTTTCAAGTATTTGGAATATGTTGGCGGGTTGAGTCGAAGAAGATTCTGCACTGGAGAGAGAACAGGGGGATAAGAAGGCTATGAAACTGAACAGGAGGACTGTCCGCAGTACTTTATCCAAGGTGAGTCGTGCTGCTGCTTTGCTGAGTTGATATAATCGGTTCGAACATCGCCTGCGATTTTCCCGGGATCCTACGGGATCATGTTAATGGTATCAGGCGGGCAAACCGGTTGCCAGCTATTTTTCAGGATTGTTGCTCTTTCGTCTCCATATAGTTGACAGGGAATGCCAGGATTGTAAATTAAGGAATTATATTTTTTTACTGTGAAGAATATAAGAGAGCTGCCGCTTAAGTCAACAGAGGTGGAGAAAATTACCGGAGAAAAAATTTTAATCATCAAACCGAGTTCACTGGGGGATATTATACATACCCTTCCGGTGGCGCATGCCATCAAAAGAGGCCATCCCGACTGCCATCTGGGCTGGCTGGTACAGAAACCTTTCCGCACTCTGCTGGAAAGAGATCCTGCCGTAGATGAGGTTATTGCCCTTAATATCCCTTCCACCAGTGAACCCGGCGCAGGTTTCCGGTCCTGGCTGCTGGCGGGCAGGGCAACTTTCACCACCCTCCTGGAGCTGCGAAGACGCTTCAAGAGAGATCCTTTTGATCTGGTTCTCGACCTGCAGGCTTCGTTCCGTTCGGCACTTATCAGCCAGGCCAATCCTGGAGGATTCCGGGTGGGCTTTGCAGACGCCCGGGAAGGAAATTCTCTGATTCAGGACCACAGGATAGAGGTGACTGAGCCGAGAATGCACGCCCTGGATAAAAACCTCCTTTTTTGCAGCTATCTTGAATGTACCGTCTTGAAAGATGATTTTTTTCTGCCATTCAATCATGATGATGAACTGGCAGCTGGAAAATTCCTGAGGAGTTATGTCGGAAAGATAGTCTCCAATAAAAAAATTATCTATTTTAACCCGGCAGCCCGCTGGGAAACCAAATTCTGGCAGCCCGAAAAATGGGCCTTGCTGGGGGACAGATTGGCCGGAGAACTCGACAGCCTCGTCATTTTAGCCGGCGGCAGGGGAGACCGGAATTATCTCATGAGGATTGCAGGATACATGAAGGAGAGAGCGGCAGTCACTGCCGGAGACCTGTCCCTTGCCGGCATCGCGGCCCTGATGGCCAGGACCTCCGTTTATGTAGGGCTTGATTCGGGACCCATGCATATGGCGGCAATGGCAGGAGTTCCGGTGGCAGCACTTTTCGGGCCGACTAATCCCGAACTGGTCAAACCCTATGGTGTGGCGCACCGGATAATCAGAAACGAGGGAATGGATTGTCTCGGCTGCCGGAAAAGGAGCTGTGAAACGCTGACCTGTATGAAAGGTATTACGGTGGACCAAGTCCATGAGGCAGTGCTTGAGCTGGCAAACAGGTAATCAGTCCAGGTAAAAGCGGCTCAGGGCGGTCAGGCTTTCTTCCAGCTCTTCTTTGCGGTGGGGTTCCAGGGTCACGACAGGATTGACATTGTTTGTCTTGAGCCAGTTAAAGAGACCGGCAAAATCGAATTTTCCCTTTCCCATGGGCAGATGATCGTCTCGCAGGCCATGATTGTCATGGAGATGGAGTTGGCCGAGCCAGGGTTTCATAACGGGGAGCCAGTTTTGCCAGATGTCTCCGGCAAAGGCCAGGAGGTGTCCAGTGTCCAGGCAGAACCCGGCATAGTCTGAATCAATGGCTTCAAGAATCTTCTTATGCCGACCGGGTGCTGTTTCATAAGTGTTTTCAAGCATCAAGGGTGTGTCAGCTTCTTTCGCCCGGTTGACAAAAATCTGCCAGGCTTCCAGATTATACCGCAGCCACTCCTCCTCTTTATAGCTGTGCTTATTTTCTTCAAAACCCAGGTGGCAGACAATGGATGCCGGTTTAAATACCGGCAGCAGATCCAGAGACAGATGTATTTTAGAGCGGCTGGCTTCTCTGATATAGGGGTCTACGGCCCCGACACTCAATTCATGAAAGGGGGCGTGCAGAGTGCAGTGCAACTCGGCTTCCTGAAGTTTGCCGGCTACTTCATCGAACAGGGTCCGCGGGGTTTCGTACAGGATATTGCCTTCCAGGCCGATCTCCGGCTGAATTCTCTTTTCCAGAAGCCAGTCGAGATTATCATGGAGAAAACCAAAGGGGGCATTAACAAAGCACTGGCTGGTGATCTCGCTGCTGTTCATTTTGCTGCCAGATATATTCGGTTGCCTGATTTTTCAGAAAGTCTCTGCTTCATCGATCAGCATGATAGGGATGTCATCTTCTATCCTGTAGATGAGACGGCATTTTTCACAGATCAATCCATCTTTTCGTTCGTTTAAAACTACAGGCCCCTTGCACTTCGGACAGGCCAGTATGTCAATCAGATCCTGTTGTATCATAATTCCTCCTGGGCGGTTTCGGGTCCCGAGTCTCTTAATGAAAAGGTTTGTATGTCTTCCAGATCATGGACCCTGCTACATTATATATTGTCATATTCACTTATAAGGAGTAGATTTAGCGCCTTTCGTAGAAAAGAACGCAGCGCCGCCGGATAGTCCAGCTTGAAGCCGACAGGCAATATACCATAGATGACTTTTTAACAATTTAATTTTTTAATGGCCGTCAAGAATTCTTTACGAACCATCTTTGATCCCAAAATCGTGAGGCTCATCCGGCCGTATTCCCGGAGAGTCATCCTGGCCATATTTTTCAGTCTGCTGGCCTCAGCTGCCAGCGGAGGGATCGCCTGGCTCCTCAAGCCAATAGTCGATTCCATTTTTGTCGAGAAAAAATACACCCTGCTTACTTTTCTTCCCGCCATTGTCGTTTTGCTCTATGCTTTCCAGGGGGGCTGCCAGCTCATTTACAGTTATCTTATCAGGACCGCTGGATTTCAGCTGGTTCGTGATACCCGTCAGAGACTTTATGAACATCTGCACAGGCTGCCGGTAGCTTCTCTGGGAAAGGAGTCGGCCGGTAAGGTAATATCCCGTTTCCTGAATGACACCACTCAGGTCCAGAAGATGGTTTCTCAGATTATGCTGACTGTCTTCAAGCATCTGCCAACTATATTCGTCCTTTTGGGAGTGGCCTTTTACAGACGATGGGATGTCACTCTTCTTTCTCTGATCGTCCTGCCCGGCATTGCCCTTTATTCACACCGGCAGGGCAAGAGGGTGAAAAAAAAGCGAAACAGGGCCCAGCAGCAGCTGGCCACTCTGACCCATATCATTAACGAAACGATCAGCGGGGTCAAGGTCATCAAGTCCTTTCTCAATGAACCGGGCCTGATCCGTCGTTTCAATCAGACTATTTCCGCCCAGTACCGGCAGGAGGCCAAGATAATCCTGCACAAAGAACTGGCCAAGTTTGTCGCCAATCTCTCCACCGGGGTGGGGATAGGGCTGGTAATCTGGTATGGAGGGGGGCTGGTTGTTGACGGCACTATCACCAGCGGCGATCTCTTTTCTGCTCTGGGTGCCATGGTCATGGTCTTCTCTCCCGTTAAGGAGATTAGCAAGGCCTATGCTCTGTACCAGGAAATCACCGCTGCTACTGAGAGGTTGTGGTGGCTCGAGCAGCTGGAAGTGGAGCAGAGTGGTGAGACATCCCTGCCTGAATTCAGGAAAGAGATTCGTTATGAAAATGTCTCCCATCGTTACGATCCCGCCAGTGAAAAGGCGTTGCACAATATTAACCTGACCATTCGTAAAGGAGAGACTGTGGCCTTCGTCGGCCCCAGTGGAGCAGGTAAGACAACGATGATCGACCTGCTCCCACGGTTTTTCGATCCAAGTGAAGGAGGAATACTGATCGACGACCTTGATATAAGACAGATTCAACTGGCCGATCTCCGCAGACTTATCGGTCTGGTGAGCCAGGATGTTATACTTTTCAATGACACGGTCAGGGCCAATATCGCCTTTGGAACAGAAGATGTCCAGGTGGAAGAAATCGAGAAGGCCGCTGCAATGGCTTATGCCCATGATTTCATTCAACAGCTTCCCAACGGCTATGAAACTGTCCTGGGAGAAGGCGGAATCAGTCTCTCAGGAGGACAGCGCCAGCGGATTGCCATTTCCAGGGCTATTCTGAAAAACGGTCCTATCCTCATTCTCGATGAAGCTACCTCGGCCCTGGATAACACTTCCGAAACCCTGGTGCAGCATGCTTTGGAAGAGTTGATGAAGGATAAGACAACGATTGTCGTAGCCCATCGTCTCTCCACGATCAAAAACGCCGACCGGATTCTGGTCTTCGACCGGGGCCGGATAGTTGCCCACGGTACGCACCAGGAGCTGCTAGGCCGCTCGGACCTATACAGGGAGCTTTACAGTTCGCTGTCCGCAGCCTAGGGTCGTTGATCGGAGCTGGCAAATTCGCAAATTTCTCATACTTCTCTAACGATACAGATAAGATCAGGAGATGATGAAACAGTACTCGCCTTCCTGGAAAATCAGTGGTTCCCTGTTGAGCTTCATTCTGACCTACTGGATTATCTTCTTAAATCCAGTAATCAATCATGACGGCATTCTTTATCTCCAGACTGCAGACCTGTTCCTCCAGGGAGATTGGAGCGGAGCCGTCAATCTGTACCCCTGGCCTTTTTATCCTCTTATCATTGCCATCCTGAGCAAGTTCACATCCCTGGCGCTTGAATCGTCGGCCCACCTGATTACCGCACTTTCCGCGGCTATGCTGACCTATGTTTTTCTTGTTCTTTTACAGGAGATCGACCGAGAGAAGACTGTCCCGTTTTTCATTGCGGTCTTTGTCATCGTTTTTTTTTCGGAGCTGAATGAAACCAGAAATCTGATTGTCAGGGAACATGGATACTGGTCCTTCTATCTCCTGGCTCTTCTCTTATTCCTCCGTTTTTACAGGTTGCCGACCATTTTCTACGGCCTCGGCTGGAACATGTGCATGATAATCGCTACCCTGTTCCGGATTGAGGGTCTGGTCTTTCTTGTGTTGCTCCCCGTTCTGTTCCTGTTACGTAAGGACCTGAGATTGCTGACAAGATGCAGACAGTTCCTGGCTGCTAACTGTCTGACCATGGGGCTTGTGCTCGGCGGCCTGCTGCTGTTTTTCACCGGCCTGCTGCCGGAATGGCTGAACAGCAGCCGGCTTACCGACCCCCTGTTCTTTCTGAACAGGCTTCAGGATGCCCTGGGTGGGGGGTTGGCGGAGAACGCCGCTGTTATTGAAGATGAGATCCTGAACAAGTATTCGGGGGATGCGGCTATCTGGGCGGCTCTTGCTATACCTCTTATTATCATTGGCCTGGCACTCATCAAGGCTCTGACTCCACTTTATGCGGTACTTCTCTGCTGGCAGCCCGGCCGCAATATATCGCGCCTGCGAAATCTGGAAGGTGCTGTTTTCCTTTGGGCAGTCTTTCTGAATCTGCTCATCTTTGTCGTAGTTACCCTCGCCCGTTATTTTCTTTTTGAGCGTTTTGTCCTGCCCCTCGTCTTCTTACTGCTGCTTGTCCTTTGTTTTACCCTTGCAGCCCTCTATGCCCGCTGGAAGAAAGAGGGCGGTAGACAGCAGCCATGGCGGAAGAAATGGATCTACTATCTGCTCTGTCTGCTGCTGATTGTAAACAGCGGCGAAGCCCTTTTTCATCTTCCCGGAGACTCGAAAAGATACCTCAAAACCGCTGGCATATGGCTCCGGGAGAATGTTGATCAAGATGCCCGGATATTTACCAATAATATCAAATTGCGTTTTTACAGTGGCAAGTTGGATAACGAAGATCTGCCGGCTCACGAGATAATTGCCGAGGAGAGTCTGCGAAATTGGCTGAGAGAGGAATACGACTATTACGCCCTTTGGCTCGATCACCGCAGCTCCCTCTCCGGCGATGAGGTTGACACTCTGATGGGAGGCGGTCCATTGCATCGTTTTGCCAACAACAGGGGCGATCAGGTTTTGATATACCGGAGATGAATATTCTTGTTTCGCACGGCGGTTCTGCTGCCATTTTCAGAGGAATCGCAGCAGGATTAAGACTGGCGGTCATCCCGTCATTGGTGCTGCAGCAATAACGGATTCGAATGAGGTAATATACCCGAGCTCTGTTCTGGAAGAAATTTGATTACATCGGAGAGATTCGATGAACTTGAATTCAGGGAGCTATTGTTATCAGCTGCAATTCCGTATGGTTTTGTGGAGATAAGAAGGGCAGAAATATACTGATAATTTTTTACAATTGACGTTTTTCCGCACTGATTTTATTTGCTACACTATAGCAGTGAACCAACGCATCCCTTAACGCAAGGAGGTAAACCATGTTGCGAGATTCTGGCCAGTCCGGTTCGAAACCTGAATTAAGCCGCCGCGATTTTATCAAGGGCTGCACCATCGCCGCCGCCGCTCTCGGTCTCTCGGATTCGGTGGTCCCTAAGATGGCTGAAGCTGCTGCCTCTGAGAACAAGCCGCCGGTTATCTGGCTCCATTTCATGGAGTGCACCGGCGATACCGAGGCCCTGCTTCGGGCTTCCCATCCGACGGTAAGCCGTCTTATCCTTGAATTGATTTCCCTTGATTATCACGAAACCGTGATGGCTGCCGCCGGACACCAGGCCGAGGAAGTCCTGGCCAGCACGGTGGAAAAATATCGGGGTCAGTACATCTGTGTGGTGGAGGGAGCAATATCCACCAAGGACAATGGCATTTACTGCAAAATAGGAGGAAGGACCGCCCTGGAGATCCTCAAAGAGGTGGCCCCCGATGCCGGCCTGTTGATAGCCATTGGTAACTGCGCTACCTTCGGTGGAATTCAGGCGGCTGAACCCAATCCCACTGGTGCCGTGGGGGTCGGAGACCTGATCAAGCATAAGAATCTGATCAATATTGCAGGATGTCCTCCCAATCCGGTTTCCTTCCTCGGAACTGTTCTCCATTACATGACCTTCAAGTTTCCTCCCCTCACAGACAGATTGAACCGGCCCCGGTTTGCCTACGGCCGGAAAATTCACGACCACTGCGAGCGCAGGCCTCACTTTGATGAGGGCCGGTTTGTCGAACAGTTCGGTGACGCCGGTCACCAGCAGGGATTCTGTCTTTATAAAGTCGGCTGCAAGGGCCCCAGCACCTATAATAACTGTCCCGTCGTCCGTTTCAACGATGTCGGTGTCTGGCCCGTCGGAGTCGGGCATGGTTGTGTAGGCTGTTCTGAACCTCAGTTCTGGGATAATATGACTCCCTTCTACGAAAGACTTCCCGGGATTGATCTGCCGGGAGGAAAAGGTATTGTCCAGAGTGTCGACGATGCCGGCAAGGCCCTGCTGGGGGTTACAGCAGCGGCAATAGGTGTTCATGCCGCCTTGGGTATAGGCAAAAAGCTGAAGAAGGGCGGTTCGGAACAGGACAATGAGTAGCAGGACCCGAGTATTCTTGAAAACACCAGTGAATCGCACTGCCTGTCATTACATGCAAAGGGGGAATAACGAATGGCAACACGTATAACGATTGATCCGGTAACCAGGATAGAAGGTCATCTCAGGATCGATGCCCAGGTGGATGGGGGGAAGATAAATAAGGCCTGGTCTTCTGGGCAGATGTGGAGGGGAATTGAAAATATCCTTTACGGCCGTGATCCCCGGGATGCCTGGCTTTTTGCCCAGCGGATCTGTGGGGTCTGTACCACTGTTCACGCTCTGGCCTCGGTTCGTTCGGTAGAGAATGCCCTCGGTCTGGAAATTCCCATGAACGCCCAGTATATCCGAAACCTGGTCATGTCGATCCATGCCCTTCATGACCATATTGTTCACTTTTATGTACTCTCTGCTCTGGACTGGGTGGATGTGGTCTCCGCCCTCAAGGCGGACCCGAAGAAGACGGCCCAGCTGGCCCACAGCCTTTCCGACTGGCCGGGCAACGGAGCCATGCAGTTCAAGGCCGTCCAGGAGCAGGTTCAGGCTCTGGTGGACAGCGGTCAGCTTGGCCCCTTTGCCAACGGCTACTGGGGGCATCCGGCCATGGCTCTGCCTCCGGAAGCCAATCTCATGGCTGTTTCCCATTATCTGCAGGCCCTTGATTATCAGCGAAAGGCCAACCAGGCTTACGCGATCATCTCAGGCAAAAATCCCCATATCCAGAATCTTTCGGTCGGAGGGGTGACAACAGCGATTAATCCCCACAATGAAGCTACTCTCAACATGGAGCGGCTTTACTGGATGAAACAGTTGATTACCGAGGTGCAGGATTTTATCCAGAACGTTTACATTCCCGATGTGATTGCAATCGGCAGTATTTATAAGGACTGGCTTCAGTATGGGGCCGGAGTTGTCAACTATCTTGCCGTCCCGGATATGGTTCTTGATACCAGGGGAGAGATGTTTGACCTGCCTGGAGGGACGGTTATGGACGGAGATATTGCCACTGTTAAACCCATTGAGAGTTTCTACGATCCCTATTTCCGGGATAACGTAGCAGAGTCAATAGCTCATGCCTGGTATGACGGCAACTGGTCAAAACATCCTTATGAGGAGGAGACCGTTCCCCAATACACCGACTTTCAGGAAAACGGCAAGTATACCTGGCTTAAAGCCCCCCGTTTCGAGGGCAGACCCATGCAGGTCGGTCCATTGGCCCAGCTCGTGGTCGGGTATGGTCTGGGCCATGAAATGACCAAGAAACATGTGGACAACGCCTTGAGTCAGTTGAGCAGCGCTGCAGGTGTACAGGTCGGACCCGAAGCTCTCCATTCCACACCAGGGAGGCATGTCGCCCGGGCGGTACGGGCCGGTATGCTTGCTGAACTTGCCCTGAAGCACTGGCAGCTTCTGGTCGATAACATCGGCAGGGGGGATCTCGAAATATTCAATCCTCCGGAATTTCCCAAGGGAGAGCAACGGGGTGTGGGCTTCCACGAGGCTCCCAGAGGATCGCTATCCCACTGGATAGTGATTCAGGATGGA
This sequence comes from Desulfobia sp., assembly GCA_041641775.1. Taxonomy (GTDB): domain Bacteria; phylum Desulfobacterota; class Desulfobulbia; order Desulfobulbales; family SURF-16; genus JAWLDV01. The sequence goes on from JBEPXR010000004.1 coordinate 11,361, forward strand.
TACATCAAAAACTACCAATGCGTGGTGCCTTCCACCTGGAACGCCGGTCCCAGAGATGAAGACGATCAACCCGGTCCCTACGAAGCGAGCCTGGTGGGCAATCCAATGGCTGATCCGGAAAAGCCGCTCGAAGTATTGCGCACCATTCACTCTTTTGATCCCTGTATAGCCTGCGCCGTCCATATGGTTGACCCGGCCGGAAATGAATTCGCCAAAGTAAAGGCCCTTTAAGGCGATAATCTTGGGGGATCAGCCGTTATGCTGTGTTAAGAATTAGAGAGACCGCAGAAGAAATGGAACGATCATCCACTGGTAAAAAGCCGCAAAGGTCAACAATTTCCGGTTCTTCCGGATAAGGAGGATGAGATGGCCCTTGAAAAAAAATATGCCTGGAGTGTCCTGCTTCGCATCTATCACTGGGTTCTGGCTCTAAGTACCGCTTTCCTGGTGGTCACGGGTTTCTACATCCATGATCCCTGGACCAATACCACCCTGGTGGAACAGAGCAGCTTCACCATGGCCAATATGCGTTATATTCATTTTCTGGCTGGTTTGTTTTTTGCCTGTGCCCTCCTGATACGATTTTATCTGCTTTTCTTCGGCAACAAGGCGGAAAGGATCTTGAATTTCGCCCCCCTGACCATCCACAACCTCAAGAAAATCGGTCCGACCCTCAAATATTATCTCTACATACGCGAGCGTTATGAACCTCCACTGGGTCATGGTGTCCTGGCCGGACTGTTCTACTGCATAACCTTTATTTTCGGGATAGTGATTACACTCAGCGGCTTTTTCATGCTCTATCCCGAGTCGCAATTTTTTACGTATTTGGGGACTCTGGTTTTCGGTTCACAGCAGTTCGCCCGCTTCATTCACCATATTTCCATGTGGTATTTTCTTCTTTTTGTGACAGTGCATGTCTATCTGGTCATCTGGAACTCTCTGAAATTACCTGAAGGCATGGCGTCTTCGATGATTGACGGCTATAAGTTTAAAGAGAAGGAGGAAAATTGATTTAAGGGTTTCTTGAGGGAGTCTGAAGAGAGCCTGAAGAGATCTGATTTACCTGTACCGTCCGGCTGCTCATGGAGGGATCCTGCATAAGACAGCCCTTTCCGGGTGGTCAATCCAGGTCTGTGATAGATTTGCTGTCTGCTGCTTTTCAAAAGCTGTTATTTGAGGACAAGAATATACCCCGTCTTTCTGGAGTTCGGCAATTGAAAACGAATTGAAATGAAAAGAGGAGTCGAACTTCGAATTAGCGGTATAGTGCAGGGTGTCGGTTTTAGACCATTTATTTACAGGCTTGCCCGCAAATATGGCTATTCCGGCTTTGTAGCGAATACCGGCAGCGGGATCACAATTCAGATTGATCAGCAGGATGAGCGTTTTGATGAATTTCTGGCCGATGTCCGGCGCTTATCTCCGCCTATGGCCAGCATAACTTCTGTTGTTTGTCAGGAGGTAATTCCTGAAGACAGCGTGGAATTCGTTATTCTGGCCAGTGAGTCCCTAAAGGAAACAAGTGTTTCAATCCCCCCCGATATCGCTCTCTGTCCAGACTGTCTGACGGAGCTTTTCAGTCAGACGGACCGTAGATACCTGTATCCCTTTATCAACTGTACCAACTGCGGCCCCCGGCTCAGTATAGTCAAAGGGATCCCCTATGACCGGCCTTTGACCTCAATGGCCTGTTTTCCGATGTGCCCTGAGTGTGAGGCAGAGTACAATGACCCAGTCAGTCGTCGTTTCCATGCTCAGCCTAACAGCTGTTGGCAATGCGGTCCCACCTTGAGCTGGCATGACGGTGAGTGTCGTCGGATGGATTGCGGCAATCCGATCGCCGAGGCTGATAGGGCCCTGACAGACGGTAAAGTTGTGGCGCTTCGGGGTATCGGTGGATTTCATCTGGCTGTGGATGCCCGTTCCGAAGAGGCAGTTGAAAAGCTGCGCCGGGTCAAGGGCAGAAAATCAAAACCCCTGGCGGTCATGGCCGCTGATATGGCGACGGTGCGGAAATATTGGTATGCCGGTCCTGAAGAAGAGGCCCTGCTATCGTCTTTCCGGAGCCCCATCGTCCTGCTTCGAGATAAAGCAGAAAGGGAGCTGGCCCGGGGGCTTGCACCCGGTCTCGACGAGACAGGGGTAATGCTGCCCTATTCTCCTCTGCATTATCTGCTTTTTGCCTGTTCGGCGGTGACGGACGTCCTGGTTATGACCAGTGCCAATTACAGTGGGGAGCCTCTCTGTGCAGGCAACCGGGAAGCTGCCGAAAGACTCTCCGGACTGGCAGATTTTTTTCTTCTGCACAACAGAGAGATCGTCAACCGTCTTGATGATTCGGTAGCAAGAATGGTCTCTGGAAAGGCCAGCACGATCCGCCGCTCCCGGGGCTATGTCCTTGAGCCTGTCCATCTTGACCAGGATTATCCCGGTATTCTGGCCTGCGGTGGCGAGACAAAGAATGCCTTCTGTTTTATAAAGGAAAATCGAGCCTATCTCAGTCAGCACATCGGAACCCTCACCAACCCAGCAGTCTTCAATCACTACCTGCAAAGCATTCAGTCCCTCGGCTCTCTTCTTGATGTTGAGCCCGAGATAGTGGCCTGTGATCTCCATCCTGACTATCCAAGCAGTAACTATGCCCGGTCCAGCAATCTCCCCATTTTTGAGGTGCAGCATCACCACGCCCACGCCGTGGCTGTCATGGCCGAGCATGGTTTAACCGGAGAGTGTCTGGCAATAGTAATGGATGGAGCGGGTCTCGGCCCTGATCGGACTGTTTGGGGAGGGGAGGTGATGCTGGTGGATTATGCTTCCTACAGGCGGCTGGCCCATCTTCAGCTCCTCCCCATGCCGGGAGGGGACCTTGCCGCCCGTGAGTTGTACAGGATGGGTTTTGCTGCCTGGTGGAAATCCAGAGGGGAGGAGGGAAATGACCTTCCTGCCGCTCTGTGGAACATTCCTGCGGAAAACAGGGAGATTCTCTCCCAGATGATTGGCAGAGGCATCAACACTCCGGTTACCTCAAGTTGTGGACGGCTTTTTGACGCGGTAGCTTCCCTTCTAAACCTTAGACAGGAGTCCGATTACGAGGGTCAAAGTGCGATGGAACTGGAGGCCATGGCTTACAGGGCTTTAGGCTGCCAGTCCCTGTCTGTCGCTGATCTTCCTGGAGAAAATCTTTTACCGGTTTCTTTTGATAATTTGGTAACCCCTATCGTCCTCCATTCCCTTCCCATGATCAGGGAACTTCTGAGCCTGCTGGACAGGGAGTATGAGAGGGAGAGTCTGGCACTTGCCTTTCACAGATGGCTGATTTCCTCTATAGCTTCAGTAATCAGCGAGGATATGCAAGACATTGGCCATTTACCTGTTATCCTTGCGGGAGGGTGTCTTCAGAATACCCTTCTCCTTCAGGGACTCCAGGATTATCTTCGGACTCATGGATTCCAGGTTTACAGGGCCGAAAAAGTGCCTGCCAATGACGGCTGTATCGCCCTGGGGCAGGGAATTATTGCCGGAACCCGGTTTCTGCAGCAGTCCTGACTGCAAATATATAGCACCGGCTATGGCAGGGAATTTCCGGGGCAGAAAAGGGGGACGTAATTTTAAGTGCATATTTTCAATGATATGGTATCAATCGTGATAGTCGATGGTAATATGCTGAAACCGATTATGAAGAGGAGAAGTGGAAGAAGTGTCTGATTCAGTAGATCTCGTCCTGTTAAAGGCCTGTCTGAAAGAGAAATACAATCTTAGAGAGCCTCAACAGGAGAAACTGATCAAGGTTTCCGCCCAATCCATTAAAGAAAGTCTTGATAATGCCGAAGAAGCTCTTGCTGAAAGGGATCTGCAGGCCCTCTCTGAATACGCTCATAAATTGAAGGGAACGCTTTTAATCATGTCCCTCGATACCTGGGCTGACAAGGCAGATGAAATCCATTCAGCAGCCGAGCGGGGAAGTAAGCTGAACTATGCAACCTTACTCAGGGAAATTCGGGGTGGACTGAAGATGCTTTGTGAGCAGGGGGAGTAAGATTCCGGCAGGAAGTGGTTCGACTGCTCGGTTTTCTTTCGCTTTTCAGAGAGGCCAGATTTCTAAAAGCATCAAAACGTCAGATCATCGCAGTCCAGCTTAACAGATATAATGCGATTTTTCTATCTCGCTGATGAAATCCAGTTTTGTCCAGTGAGCCTGTCTGCAGGGTGTAGACTTGTTCCGAGGATATAGGCAATAACAGAACTCGGCATCATGAAAAGGCCGGAGTTAGAGGGACTTATGTGTTTAGCTGTTCCAATGCGGGTCATTGAAATAGAGGGAGTGGAAGGTGACTTCTCCACTCTCGCAAAAGCCCTGGTAGAAGGAGAGGGGGTGCGGCGGGAGGTACGACTCGATATTATAGATCGATGGCCTGAAATTGGTGACTATGTGATCGTTCATGCCGGTTTTGCTCTTCACGCTCTGACTGCCGGGGAGGCGGAAGAAAGTCTCAGGCTTCTCCGTCAGATTGCGGGAAATACGGATCAGAGAGATACTGAGGATCCCGTTTGATATGGAGATTAAAGACGCTCTATCCGGGATTGACGATGACTCTCTTGTCAAAGATCTCCTTAAAAGATTAAAAGATGAACTGCAGGGATATCCGTCCTCCCTGCGATTTATGGAAGTCTGCGGAACCCATACCATGTCTGTATTCCGGCATGGCCTCCGTAGTCTTCTACCGGACAAGATCGATCTGCTGGCCGGCCCGGGATGTCCAGTCTGTGTGACTTCCGCTGGCCAGGTCGACGCTATTCTCGACCTTGCCTGCCTGAATGGGGTGAGGGTGGCGACCTTCGGAGACCTCTATCGGGTGCCGGGTTCCCAGGGCTCCCTCGCTTTGGCTTCGGCTTCGGGAGGCAAGGTGGATATCGTCTATTCGCCTGTGGATGCCCTGCAGTTAGCCAAAAATAATCCTTCTGAATTCGTTGTCTTCCTGGGGGTGGGTTTTGAAACCACTATTCCTGGTGTGGCTGCTACCGTCCGGGAGGCAGCCGGCAGTAAAATTGACAATTTTGCCGTTTTTTCTGCCCACAAGACTATGCCGCCGGCTCTGGATGCGCTGTTTACTGATGACGCGTCGAGAATAGACGGACTTCTCTGCCCCGGCCATGTCAGTGCCATTATAGGGGCTTGCGCCTACAAACCACTGGCTGATAAGTATGAATTTCCCTGCGTTGTTGCCGGCTTTGAACCGGCAGACATCCTCCAGGGACTGATAATGCTGGTCCGTCAGAAAAAGCGGGGTATAGCCTCTGTTGAAAATGCCTACTCCAGGGTGGTCAGTTGGCAGGGGAACAAGAGTGCCCTGGAGATGATTGATTCCGTCTTTCAGGTTTGTGACACTGCCTGGAGGGGGCTCGGGGTTATTCCGGCCAGTGGACTGGCAGTCCGGCCGGAATTTGCTTCTTATAACGCCCAAAAAAGATTGAATGTAGAAGAAAAAATGGTCTCTGAACCACCCGGCTGCCTCTGCGGTTCCATCCTGAAGGGCGAAAGTGTGCCTGCTGCCTGCCCCCTGTTCGGCAGAACCTGCACCCCAGTTAATCCGGTAGGGCCGTGTATGGTATCAAGTGAAGGAAGCTGTGCGGCATACCACCGTTATGGCGGAGTAGACCGGAAAAGCTGACTGCCAGGTGAAGACGAACGGCAACCTTAACTATGGACACCAGACCGGGAGCAATGAAAAGGTAGTGGACAAAGACAGCATCCTCCTCGATCATGGCAGCGGTGGTCTTGCCAGCCAGAAATTGGTCAGTGATATTTTCCTGAGCCAGCTGGATAATCCTTTTCTGGCCGGGCTGGAAGACAGCGCCGTTCTTGGAAAGATAGAAGGCCGCGTGGTCTTTACCACCGACAGCTATGTGGTTGATCCTCTCTTCTTTCCGGGGGGGGACATAGGGAGTCTATCCGTTCATGGTACGATTAACGATCTGGCCATGAGAGGAGCCCGGCCTATATGCCTGAGTCTGGGCTGCATTATTGAAGAAGGCTTTTCAATGGCTGATCTCAAGAGAATTGCCGCTTCAATCGCCGGGGCCTGCCGGGAGTCCGGTGTTGTCATAGCCACCGGTGATACCAAGGTAGTCCCAAGGGGGAAAGGAGACGGTATCTATTTGAATACTTCTGGAGTGGGTTCCGTCCCGGAGGATCTTACTGTTTCCACTTCCCTGGCCAGGCCGGGAGATAAGATAATCCTCTCCGGCACCATGGCAGACCACGGCATTGCCATTCTAACCAGTCGGACGGGACTAACAATGGAAGGTGATTTTCGGAGTGACAGCCAGCCCCTTCATTTTATGGTCGGAGAACTCTGTGAATCCCTCGCCGGAAATCTTCACAGTCTCAGAGATCCTACCAGAGGAGGGGTGGCGACTTCTCTCTGTGAAATAGCGTCAAGCAGCAGGGTGGGCATAATTATCGAAGAAAGTGCCCTGCCTGTAAGATCCCAAACTCGAGGGGCGTGCGAGATTCTCGGGCTTGAGCCATTATATCTTGCCAATGAAGGGAAATGTCTGGTAATAATTCGAGAAGAAAAGGCTGAACTGGCCCTGGAGATAATGCGCAACCGTTTGGAAGGCAGGGACGCCGTCATCATCGGGAGTGTCACTGAAGGACCGGAAGGCAGAGTGGAGATGATCACCGGAATCGGGGGTAGAAGACTCATCGCTCCTCTGGCCGGTGAACCGTTGCCCAGAATATGTTAGAAAATAAGGTAGAGGAAATTAAGAAAAGATAAGGTGGCAATCTGTCAAGGTGCCCCGGAAAACCCCGGATTGCAGTATGTGAGACATTTCTGAAACAACAAATCTTATCCCCCTGAATGTAATGGCCCAGCCCAAGAAGAAATCAACCCAGCAGACTTCTTTGCGGTCCACCGTAAAGGATCAGTCCGGCGCAGGAAAGACCAGGATCGGTGAAATACTGCGCAAAGAAGGCCAGATCCTGACCAGGCAGCTCGAGGAAGTCAAGCAGATCCAGAAGAAGACCGGCCAGCGGCTAAGCACGATCCTGGTTCAGCAAGGGCATATAGATGAAGATACGGTTGTCAAGGTTTTGAGCCGTATTCATAACTACAAGGCCGTTGATCTGACTAAAGAGCCTCCCAATCCCCAGGTTATCAAGATCGCACCTTTCGATACAGTCAAGAAGTACTGTGCCATGCCACTCAGGGTAAAGGATGACGTCCTGCACATTACCATGGCTGAACCGACAGACACTTCCGCCGTGGAATCTCTTCAGTCTGAACTGAAGATGACCTTGTCTGTCGGTGTTTCTACGGAAAAGGACATTCTCAACGCCTACAAGAAGTACTATAAGATCAGCGATGAAGAGTATAATAAACTGCTGGGCGGCAAGGAAGACGTAGAAGCCGAAGAGGAGGAAATTACCAGTGTTGACGATTTTGGTTCTCTCGCTTCGGAAGCTGCTGAAGAAGTCGCTCTTGAGGTGGAGGCAGGGGAGGAAGAAGCGGAAGAGTTTTCTTTCGGTGACGCCCCTATAATCAAGCTGGTAAACGGTATTCTGGTCAAGGCGGTCAAAGATGACGTCAGTGATATTCACATCGAGCCTTACGAAAAGAATCTCCAGATACGCTACCGGCTTGACGGAGCCCTTTTCCGGGCCATGAATTTGCCTCTTTCCATCAAAAATGCGTTGATCTCCCGTGTAAAAATACTGGCTAATCTGGACATAACCGAACGCAGGATTCCCCAGGACGGCAGGATAAAAATGAGGGTAGGGAAGAGCAAGATCGTCGATTTCCGGGTCTCTACCTTGCCCACCCTGTGGGGAGAAGGAATAGTTCTTCGTATTCTGGATAAAGGATCTCTCAATGTTGATCTGACCAAGCTGGGCTTCGAGGAAGATACTTATGCCGCCCTGAGACGGAGTCTTAATATGCCCCAGGGGCTTCTTCTGGTTACCGGACCGACAGGAAGCGGTAAAACCGTGACCCTGTATTCAGCTCTGAATTCACTGAATACCGAAGATAATAAGCTCCTCACCGCAGAGGATCCGGTGGAATTCAACTTCAAGGGCATAAACCAGGTTAATGTCCGCGACGAAGTGGGGATGACTTTTGCCGCCGCTCTGAAGGCCTTTCTCCGCCAGGATCCAGATATAATCATGGTCGGTGAGATCAGGGATATGGAAACCGCTGAAATTGCGATCAAGGCCGCCATGACGGGCCATCTGGTTTTTTCCACTCTCCATACCAATGACAGTCCTTCCACCATCGGCCGTCTTGTAGATATAGGCGTCCCCTCGTACATGCTTTCAGCCTCCCTGACCATGGTGCAGTCACAAAGACTGGGGAGAAGGCTTTGCACGGAATGCCGTCGTCCCATCACTCTCCCGGACCAGGAGGAGTTGATCGGTCATGGCTTTGAGGAGGAACAACTTGAAGGGCTTACCCTCTATGGTCCGGTGGGCTGCACCAGGTGTCGGGGCACCGGCTACAAGGGCAGGGTCGGTTTTTTCGAGTTAATGGAAGTCACTGACGAGGTGGCCAAGGCGATCAGTGCGGAAGTGCCTGAAGATCAATTGAGAAAAGTAGCTATCCAGGAAGGCATGAAGCCCTTGCGCAAGGCGGCCATCCAAAAGGCCATAAAAGGAGTTACAAGTCTTGACGAGGTCCTGAAGCGTACTGTTATTACTGAAGAGAGCCTGCCCGCCTACCTCGTCAATCCTGATATCGAGCTCTACGAGGATGGCGATGTCATAATTCACCAAAGCAATCAGGATATCGATTTTTTCCAGCTTATCCAGGGAACCCTGATGGTGGTCAGAGACGGGAATAAAATAGCGGAAATAACCGAACCAAACGAATATTTTGGCGAGATGTCGGCTATATCCGGCGAACCCCGTTCTGCTTCGATCATATCCAAGGGCCGTACTAAGATTAAAAGGTTCCCAGGAGATAAGATGATGGAGATTATAGAAAAACATCCCAAGGTGGCGAAGCATCTCTTCAAAACTCTGGTCAATCGCCTTTCCCAATCCAACCAGGTTCTGATTAATCTGGCCAAAAGAAGATAGCTCCCAATACCGGTGCCCTGTATCTGCCAGAAGTGCCGGTCAAATTTTCTATCCTTTCAAGCGCAGCCTTTCGGGTGTTGCTGCGTCCACAGCTACTATCCCTCCAGTCATACTAAACGATGTCAGCGGTAATTTTTGTGCCAAGAATTTATTGCAAAACGTTGAAAATTTTTATAGGTTACAGGATTGTGTCTTTACTCTGAAATTTTTTTGCCCGGCTGGATTCCATTGGTATCTGTTGCAGGTTCTAAGTCATATTTCCCCTCTGACCGGGTAATCGAAACTGAAAACTTATGAAAAAATCATAATGGCCAAGGAGAATGTATGAGTGCAAAGATTATTAGCGGTAAGGAAAACGCTCAGGCTATCAAGGAAGAACTGAAAGTAGAAGTTGATGAGCTCAAGGAAAAAGGTATTGTTCCCGGTCTGGTGACTATCCTGGTTGGTGATGATCCGGCGTCCCAGTCCTATGTTAATGCCAAGAATAAGACGGCCCATAATCTGGGCATCAATTCCGAGCAGATTAATCTTGATGCCGATGTCAGTGAAGAGGAGCTCCTTAACCTGGTAAAAAAGTATAACAACGACGACAAGGTCCACGGCATTCTTGTCCAGCTGCCGCTTCCCAAACATATTAACGACAGCAAGGTGCTCAATGCCATTAATCCTGACAAAGACGTCGATGGTTTTCACCCCGAAAACGTCGGAAGAATGGTTTTGGGCGAACAGTGCTTTCTGCCCTGCACCCCTCATGGTATATTGGAACTGCTTTCCAGGAGCGGCGTGGAGACCAGCGGTGCCGAAGTCGTCGTTGTTGGTCGTAGCAATATCGTCGGCAAACCCATAACCAATCTCATGCTCCAGAAGAGGAAAGGAGGCAATGCCACGGTAACCATTTGCCATACCGGAACCAGGGATATGAGCGTTCATACTAAAAAAGCTGATATAGTGATTGTGGCAGCGGGTGTTCCCAAGATGCTCACCGCAGATATGGTGAAGGACGGGGTTGTCGTAATCGATGTCGGGGTTAATCGTATGGGAATGACTGAGGAAGGCAAAGCCATTCTGGCCGGAGACGCCGACTTTGATACCATCAAGGAAAAAGCCGCGGCCATAACCCCGGTTCCCGGCGGGGTGGGACCAATGACCATAACGATGTTGATGAAAAATACCGTCCAGTCAGCCCGCCAGGCTGCCGGGTTGTAGGAGTTTTACTGTAAGGAGATTTACTATGGCTACATCACGAACCGATTGTGAAGGTTGTAACGATATAACCTGTGGATCTACCCAGGATGTTCTGGCTCAGGATCTTTCTCAAAATATTATTACCGCCTATGATCGGATAGAGGCAAGGGGCATGTCTGCCTGTCTGTTCGGTTCTGGGGGTACCTGCTGCCGGAACTGCAATATGGGCCCCTGTCAGATTATAGATGGGGTGCCAGACATGATCGGAGTATGCGGGGCAACGGCTGATACAGTTGCCGCCCGGAACTTCACCAGAACGATAGCCTCCGGTTCTGCAGCGCACACGGACCATGCCAGAGAGATGGTCAAAGGCTTTATCGATGCCGCCAAAGGCCACGGCCCTCATGGCATAAAAGATGGAAATAAGCTGAACATGCTGGCCGAGGTCTTCGGGGTCGAAACTGAAGACAGATCCAAGGAGGAGATTGCCTTGGAGATCGGCGAGAAAGCCCTGGCTGATTTCGGTAAACAGGATGAAACCCCCATAACCATGGTCAATCGGGCTCCCAAGAAGCGCCAGGAGCTTTGGAAAAGGCTTGGCGTGACCCCCAGAGGAATTGATCGCGAAATCGTAGAGATGATGCATCGGACCCACATGGGTGTCGACCAGGAATATCATAACTTGATGCTTCAGGGCACCCGCTCTGCATTGGCTGACGGCTGGGGCTCTTCCATGCTGTCCACTGAGCTGACTGATGTGATGTTCGGTACCCCAGTGCCAAGACGTGCTATTGTGGATCTCGGCGTATTACAGCCTGATCAGGTCAATGTCACTGTTCACGGCCATGAGCCTCTGCTCGCTGAGTCTCTCTGTCTGGCTGCTCAGGATGAAGAAATTCAGACGCTGGCCCAGAAGGCCGGAGCCAAAGGGGTCAATCTTGCTGGGGTCTGCTGTACCGGAAACGAGATTCTGATGCGGCGTGGAATACCTGTCGCCGCAGGATTTATCCAGCAGGAGATGGCCCTGGCCACAGGTGCTATCGAGGCCATGGTCGTTGATGTCCAGTGTATAATGCAGTCGGTCACAGATGTGGCCAAATCATTCCACACCGATATTATTACCACCAATTATCGGGCAAAAATGCCTGAATCTGTCCATATCCAGTTTGAAGAGGATAGGCCTCTGGAAAGCGCCAAGGAGATTCTGAAGAAGGCAATTGCCAATTACAGGAAACGGGAGACCTACTATATCCCCCAGGCCTCGAAATTCGATGTGGTTGTCGGCTTCAGTCATGAAACCATAAATTATATGCTTGGTGGCCGCTTCCGCTCCAGTTACCGGCCCTTGAACGACAACATCATCAATGGCCGGATTAGAGGGGTTGCAGCTATAGTTGGTTGTGACAATTACAAGATGATGGATAACCGCCACGAGATCATTGCCCGGGAATTGATCAAAAACGATGTTCTTGTTCTGGCCACAGGCTGTGCCGCCACCGGACTTGGCCGGGTGGGTCTCGTCCGTCCTGAGGCGGCAAAAGAGGCGGGCCCGGGTCTGTCTGAGGTCTGTGAAGCTGTGGGTATGCCTCCTGTTCTTCACTGCGGCAGCTGCGTTGACAACAGTCGCCTCCTGATAGCCGCTACCGAAATGGTTCGGGAGGGGGGACTGGGAGATGATATATCTGATCTTCCGCTTGCAGGTACCGCCCCCAGCTGGATGAGCGAAAAGGCGGCCGCTATCGGACAGTATTTTGCTGCCAGCGGCTGTTATGTTGTTTTTCAGGGTCTGCCGGTCACCGGTGCCAAAAATTTTACCAAATTTCTCACTGAAGAGATGAAGGATATCTATGGCGGGCGCTGGGATATTGAAGAAGATCCTGTCAAGCTGGCACACAGGATGATCGCCAATATAGATGAAAAACGCAAGGCCCTCGGTATTGATAAACAGAAGGAGAGGGTCCTCTTTGACATGGAGATGCGGCGTGATATGGCAGGATCTGGTCTCAAAGATGCTGGATGTAAGGGACCTGCCTGATCGAAAGGCAAACGGGATGTGGAGCACGGGACATGATGTAAGGGCTTGATAGACAATCCCCCGAGGTAACTCCTTGATTACCTCCCCATATTAGGGAGCCTCTCTGTGAGCTCCCTGTCAGATTTACATAAGACCGGCAGTCCATAGCCGCAACCTGTCTCTGGACAGCTATATGGCCTGCAGTCAGTGCGCCTGAACTCTGAACTCACGGTCCCGAACTCTGAACCTTGAATTTACCAAACAAACAGGAAATATATGAAAGCTGGAAGCCGATTAGAAAAGATTCTCACTTCAGGTGAATTTGCTGTTACCGGAGAGCTCGGTCCGCCAAAAAGCGGAAGATCTGAAGTGGTCCGGGAAAAGGCAAGACTGCTGAAAGACTATGTGGATGCAGTCAATATAACTGACTGCCAAACCGCAATAGTCAGAATGTCCAGTATAGGAGCCGGCCTCCTGGTTTTACAGGAAGGGGTCGAGCCCGTCATTCAGATGACCTGCCGGGACAGAAACAGGATAGGCATGCAGAGTGACATTCTTGGCGCCTCTGCTCTGGGGCTCAAAAATCTGCTCTGCCTGACCGGGGATCACCAGAAGTTTGGCAATCATCCCGGTGCCAAAGGGGTCTTTGATATGGACTCCATCCAGATGCTCGGAATGATGAAAGGAATGCGGGACGACAGCGTTTTCCAGTGTGGAGAAGAAATAAAAACCGATGCCCCTGAGTTGTTTCTCGGTTGCGCTGCCAACCCATTTGCCTACCCTCATGAGTTCAGGGCGACACGGCTGGCGAAGAAAGTCAATAGCGGAGCGGATTTTGTCCAGACCCAGATCGTCTATAATCTGGATCGGTTCAGGGAATTCATGAAGATGGTTCGTGATCTGGGAGTTCATGAAAATACGTACATTCTGGCAGGTGTGACTCCCCCTAAGTCGCTTGGAATGGCAAGATACATGAAAAAAAATGTCCCGGGGCTGGATGTGACCGACGAAGTTATAGACCGGCTGCAGGATGCTTCCGATAAGGCTGAAGAGGGTATAAATATTTGTGTGGATATCATAAACCAGGTGAAAGACATCGAAGGAGTCGCTGGTGTCCACATAATGGCGATCGAATGGGAGGAAGCTGTCCAGGAGATTGTCAAAAGGGCAAAACTTGATAAACGCCCCCAGGTTGATCTTGAAATGCCTGGTTCTGTCCAGCCAGCCAGAGAAACGGTCGCAGTGCGCGGGACAGCTGAGGAAGATGTTGAGGCGGAGAGAGAACGCATTTTGGCCGAAGCCAGAGAAGAGGCTGCCAGAATGGTTGAATCTGCCCGGAAGCAGGTTGAACTGAAAGGAGAAATTCCATCCGGAGATGACGCAGGAGAGCATGAAATGAATGAAAAAGAGCGCCAGGCGGCCCTGGAAGCCGTCAATAGTGGTCTTAGGGCATTAAAGACATCGTTGAATCTGAGTGATGAACAGTTCGAGGCATTGACCAGTTTTGCCGGAGCTGAAGCAATATTAAAAAAAGAGCCCCCTAAATCCGGCACACTGAAATCCGTCCCGGTACCAAGTGTGACCGAGCAGGCCGAATCTGTTCCAGCGACTGAGACAGGCGCTGAAGCAGAAAAGGCCGAGGAGTCCAGGAAAGCTGAAGAAGCCAAAAAGGCTGAGGAAGCCAGGCAGAAGGCGGAAGAAGCTAAAAAGGCAGAAGAAGCTAAGAAAGCCGAGGAGACCAGAAAGGCTGAAGAGGCTAAAAAGGCAGAAGAAGCTGAAAAAGCCGAAGAAGCCAAAAAGGCGGAAGAAGCCAGAAAGGCTGAAGAGGCCAGGAAAGCCGAGGAAGCGGTAAAGACGGCTCCCGAACCTGAGAAGAAAGAGGTGAGTACACCGGCCAGTGCGGAACTTTCCGCTGCAGAACTTGATCGGGAAAAATCTTCTCTGGGTGAAAGGGCCTCCAAGGTGCCTGCGGACTCCTATACCATGAAATATACCGGCCAGATCAGGGAGACCGTCCTCGGCAATGGGAATAATCAGGTCAAGGTTGGGGGGGAACAGGTCCTGCCATTTCATCAGTTTGAAGGTAATATCCCCAATAAGCCCCTGATTGCCATGGAGGTACCCGACGTCAAGCCTGAGGAATGGCCCGAATCTCTTATCCGGCATTTTGAAGATGTTAAGGACAGCCCGCTGGACTGGGCCCGTAAATGCATTAACGAATATAAAGCGGAAGCTATCTGTCTCTCCCTGGGCAGCACAGACCCCAACGGCAAGAACCGGTCTGCAGCTGAAGCCGCCAAGGATGCGGCCGAGGTTATCAACAACGTTGATGTTCCGGTTATCGTGTGGGGCTGCGGTAATTCCGAAAAGGATACTGAGAGCTTGAGAGAAGTAACTGCCCAGATCGGCGACAAGAAGGTCTGTCTGGCTCCCTTGGAGGATACCAATTACAAATCGCTGGGTGCTACAGCCATGGCCTTCCAGCATCCCATGGTCGCAGCTTCTCCCATAGATGTCAACCTCGCCAAGCAGCTCAATATTCTTCTGGAGAATCTGGGAGTTTCTCTCGACACCATTTTGATGGATCCTTCCATAGGCGCCCTTGGCTATGGAATAGAGTATACCTACTCTGTGATGGAGAGGATACGTCTTGCCGCCCTCACCCAGCAGGATGAGAAACTGCAGAACGGCTTGATCTGCAACCTGGGAGTACAGGTCTGGAAGGCGAAGGAAGCCAAATTGCCCACCGACGACATGATGGGCGATATGGAAAAACGGGGTATTATGATGGAGGCTATAACCGCATCCTGCATGCTTCTGGCAGGTGGTGAAGTTCTGATTATGAGGCATCCCAAAGCCGTTAATCTCACCAAGTCCCTTATCAAGGGGCTGTTAGGATAAAAAGTATGAGTTAAGATTTGTAAATTGCCAATCATGTCATACAGATAACCAGGATTCTGATTCGTAATTTACTGATCCGTAAGTAAATTTAACAGGAGCCAAACCCTATGTCTAAAATAATCTGTTCAGCCGCGATCAGGGGAGCCCACAAAATAGTCGATATGGCTGAGGAAAAGTTTGAAGCTGTTCTGAAGGAATATGGTCCGGAACAGGAGGTTACCTTTCCGAACACAGCCTATTATCTCCCTGTAGTTTACAGCATGCTCGGCGCGAAGATCGAACGCCTTGGAGACATGAAGGATATTTTCCAGGAGTGCCGTAAACTTCTCCCGGAGGAAGTCAGCGAAACCAAGTGGCTTCCCTACCTCGCTCCTGCCCTGGACGCCGGGATGGCTACTTTTTTCGCCGAGGAGATGTACGAAGCCATAAAATATCTGGAGACTCCCGACCTCTATACCAAAACCGAAGATCCAACTGAAGACAACCTGTGGCTGGGAGCTGCTGACGACTTAATCTTCCGGAAGAGAGGAGTAGAATTCGTAGACGGCACAGCGCCAGGATTTGCTGCTATTATGGGTTCTCCAGCCGATAAGGAGATGGCCAGTAAGATCGCCCTGGAACTCCAGGAAAAAAATCTCTATATATTCATGCACGACCAGACAGACGGGATCTCCATGCCTGAGCAGCTGATAAAAAATGACGTTCAGGTAGGGTGGAGTACCAGATTGGTTCCTTTCGGGAAATCATATACTTCCGCGGTTTTCTCAATCGGGTTTGCCTGCCGGGTGGCCATGGCCTTCGGTGGAGTGAAGCCGGGAGACTATCGTGAGAACCTGATCTATAATAAAAACCGGACCTTCGCCTTTGTCATGCCCTTTGGACCGGTGAGCGACGAATGGTATGCCAACGCAGCCGGGGCTATTAACTGGGGATTTCCTACTATATCCGACTACGATATCCCAGAGGTGCTCCCGACAGGAATCTGTACTTACGAGCATGTGGTGAGCAACATTCCCCACGAAGAGATTGTGCAGAAGGCTATAGAAGTTCGGGGGCTTAAAGTCAGCATCACCAAGATTGATATTCCCATGTCTTTCGGACCCGCCTTCGAAGGTGAACGGATCAGGAAGGACGATCTGTTTATGGAATGCGGGGGGGGGCGCACTGAGGCGGTGGAGCTCCTGGTATCCAAGGAGATGGACGAGGTGACTGACGGGGAGATCACTCTGGAAGGCAAGGATATCCAGGATATCAGCGAGGGAGAGAATCTTCCTCTGGCTATTCTGGTAGAAGTTGCCGGCCGGGAAATGCAGTCTGATTTTGAGCCCATTCTGGAAAGGCAGTTTCATCATCTGATCAACTACACCCAGGGTATCATGCATATCGGCCAGCGTAATATCATGTGGGTAAGAATTGGCAAGGCTGCAGTCGAAAAAAAGTTCTCTTTCAAGCACATCGGAAAGGTTCTTCATGGAAAACTTCATCAGGAGTTCGGCAGCATCGTGGATAAGGTCCAGGTGAAACTCTATACTGAGCTCGACAAAGTTAAAGAGGTTAACGAGCTTGCCAAACAGACCTATGAGGAAAGAGACCGCAGGCTGGGTAATATGACTGATGACACGGAAGAAGTCTTCTACTCCTGCACCCTCTGTCAATCCTTTGCTCCCAGCCACGTTTGTGTAATTACCCCGGAGAGGGTGGGTATGTGCGGAGCCTACAACTGGCTGGACGGCAAGGCATCTTACCAGATCAATCCAACCGGTCCCAATCAGCCCATAGAGAAAGGCGAATGCACCGACTCTGTACTCGGCGATTTTACCGGGATAAATGAATTCGTCAGTCAGGCATCCCGGGGAGCCGTGCCAGCGGTCAGCTGCTACTCTCTGATGAATAATCCCATGACTGCCTGCGGTTGTTTCGAATGTATCGCCGCCATGCTGCCTCAGTGCAACGGAATTATGGTTGTTAACCGTGATTATATGGGGATGACGCCGAGCGGCATGAAATTTACTTCTCTGGCCGGCATGGCCGGTGGAGGTGCTCAGACCCCGGGTTTTATGGGAATAAGCAAACACTATTTGACCAGTCGGAAGCTTTTCATGGCCGAAGGCGGCCTGAAAAGGGTGGTCTGGCTTCCCAAGATGCTCAAGGAAGAGCTCAAGGATAAATTGCAGACACGCTGTGAAGAATTAGGCATGCCCGAACTCTTTGATATGATTGCCGATGAAGAAGTCGGAATCACTGAAGAAGAGATTCTGCCCTTCCTCAAGGAGAAGGGGCATCCCGCTCTTGAAATGGAAACCGCTATGTAGAAATGAAGGTTCCGGGTTCAAGAAACAGCTATCCCTCTAAGGAGGAGAACGAACCATGAGCCTTGCAAGAAAGTTATAAGAAAGAGGAGATAGAAAAATGGCCTTAACAGGTATCCAGATACTGAAGATGCTGCCCAAAAAAAATTGTGGCGAGTGTGGAATTCCGACTTGTCTGGCCTTTGCCATGAAGGTAGCCGCCGGGCAGGCTGAAGTAGAGAAGTGTCCCTATGTTTCAGAGGAGGCCAAGGCGACCATTGGTGAAGCTTCAGCCCCTCCAATTCGAACCGTTAAGTTAGGTGAGGGGGAATCCTCCTTTACTACCGGTGGCGAAACCTGCCTTTTCAGGCATGAAAAGCGGTTTGAAAATCCTACTGGCCTGGCAGTGCTAATCCGTACAGACATGGCTGATCAGGATATTGAAGGACGGATAGAACGTTTCAAAGACCTTCGCTATGAGAGGGTCGGAGTCATGATGAAAGCGCAACTTATTGCCGTCAAGGACGCGGATGGTGACAAGGAGAAGTTCGTGACTCTGGTTAAAAAAGTTCTGGAATCCACAGATGATGCCGCGCTCATCCTGATGAGTGAGAAAGCCGAAAATCTCAAGGCCGGGGCCGAAGCTTGCGGAGAACGTAAGCCTCTCCTTTATGGAGTTAATTCGGAAAACGTTGATGACATGGCCAATCTGGCCAATGAAAGCGGTTGTCCACTGGGAATTAAAGGCAGCAATGTTGATGATACGGTTACTATTTCCGAGAAACTCCAGGAAGGTGGGCTTAAGGATATGGTCATAGATACCGGGGCCAGAACTCTGCGGGCCGCTTTTGAAGATAATGTCGTGGCCAGAAGTTCAGCAATCAAGGCCAAATACAAGCCATTGGGATTTCCCACAATAACTTTCCCCTGTGAGATGACCGATGACCCGATGATGGAAGCCATGGTTGCCTCTGTGCTTATAGCCAAATATGCCGGAATCGTCGTCCTTTCAGATCTCCAGGGTGATATCCTCTTTCCCCTGCTGCTGGAGCAACTGAATCTTTTTACCGATCCTCAACGGCCCATGGTCCAGAAGGAAGATCTTTACAATATCAATGGTCCTGGAGAGGATTCGCCGGTCCTGGTCACTTGTAACTTCTCTCTCACCTATTTTATCGTATCCGGAGAGATAGAAGGCAGTAAAGTTCCGTCCTGGTTGATCGTCAAGGATACCGAGGGGTTGTCTGTGTTGACCGCCTGGGCTGCCGGTAAATTCGGTGCTGATCTCATTGCCCAGTTTATCAAGAAATCAGGTATAGAGGATAAAGTCAATCATCGTGATCTAATCATCCCCGGCTATCTTGCCAGCATGAAGGGTGAACTGGAAGAAGAGCTGCCAGATTGGAATATTGTTATTGGCCCCCGGGAAGCGGGTCATCTTCCTGCTTTTCTGAAGGATTGGAAGCCCAGCAAGTAAACAGACCGATTTTGCCGGACTGTCCCGGCAACAAAGCCGGGCCTGTCTGGCATTAAGGGGTAGTAAGTGTGATTACTTTTTGATTTACCCCTTTTTTAATTGCTCCTTTAAGTGGTTGCAAACAGATCAGGCAGTACTTATCTTACTTAGGAAACGATGTACCACAATTGATAGAGCACAGCTGTCCTGGTTGGCAGTTAACGTGCATCTAATGAGTAACCTCCGAACTTGAATCTGACATGTCTACAATTACTCTGGAGATAAACGGCTCCGAAATCGTCGCTGAAAACGGACTGACGATTCTTGAAATTGCCCGTCGAGCCGAAATCAATATACCAGCCCTGTGCTCCATCGACCGTAAAAGCAGTGAGGTTCCCTGCGGTCTCTGTCTGGTTGAAATAGAAGGCATAGAAAAGCCTGTCCGAGCCTGCCAGGCCGTTGCCAAGGAAGGGATGCAAGTTGTTACTGAAAGCGATCAGCTCAAGGAAATGCGGACTTCCCGTCTTGCTGCCATGTCATCCGTTCACTTCGGCGACTGTAAGGCCCCTTGCAATCTCACCTGTCCCGGGCAAATCAATGTTCAAGGTTATATAGCGCATGTCCGCAAAGGAGAGTATGAAGAAGCACTTCGGCTTATCATGGAGAAAAATCCTTTTCCCTTCTCCGTGGGCAGGGTCTGTCCCCGCTTCTGCGAGACCAGATGCCGCCGCCTCCTTGTTGACGAACCCATCGCCATCAACCATCTTAAGAGATTTGTGGCAGACTGGTGCATGTCATCGGGCCTGGATATCGGTTTTGACAGAGCCGAGGCTACTGGTAAGAGAGTTGCCATAATTGGCGGTGGTCCGGCGGGAATGACAAGCGCTTTTTATCTGTCGAGAAAGGGGCATGACGTTACCGTTTTTGAAGCGAACCCTAAGCTGGGAGGCATGCTGCGCTACGGACTGCCTGAATACAAGATTCCCCGGGATGTTCTTGATTATGAACTTGAAACCCTTCTCAGACTCGGCATTTCTGTCCGGCTGAGCCAGAGATGGGGGGCCGATTTTTCCCTCCAGGATCTCAAGGAACTGGGTTACGATGCCATCCTCATTACGATAGGAACGGGAGTGGACAAGCCCCTGGAGATTGAGGGGGCCACTCACCCTAAGGTGTTGATGGCAACCGACTTTCTCAAGCAGATCTCCACCACGTCGAGCAAAGGCCACTACGGCCGGGAGGCTGCAGTGATAGGCGGCAATAACATTGCCATGGAGACTGCCAGGTCCCTGCTGCGCAACGGAGTCGACAGCGTGACCGTCGTCTATTTCCGAGGCCGTGAAGAGATGCCGGCCAACCAGCGTAATATCAGGGAGGCAGAAGAAGAGGGAGTGGAATTTCTTCTGATGGCATCCCCCGTAAAAATCCAGGAGAATGGCCAGGGGCTTCTCGAGGTGGAACTGGTCCGGATGCGTTATGGCGAACCGGACGAGAAAGGCAGGCGTTATCCGGAGGCCATTCCTGGGACTTCGCAGATACTCAGGGTCGATACCCTGATTTCCTCTCAGGGTCAGATGGCCTTCAGCGATGAGGGCTATTCAGGTGAACTTGAAAAAGAGCTCGCCTTAAAACCCGGCAATATCATCAAGGCTTCTCCCCGGGATTCAGCCACCTCGGTGGAGGGGGTCTTTGCCGCAGGCGATGCAGCCAGCGGCTCCCGGAGTGTCATCCAGGCTGTGGTTTCAGCCCGAAGAGCGGCTGATAACATTGATGCCTACATAACTGGAGAGGCCAAGACAGCGGCCCCCAGTCGTTTTAATTTCACCAGAGGCAGTTCT
>JBEPXR010000004.1:32134-38133 GCA_041641775.1 Desulfobia sp.
GTTCTTTTGATGATGTTGATTCGGCCAACTTTGAAAGTATTCCCACCAGGCTGAGAGAAAAAATGCCGGCCCGTCCCCCCGAACGGGCTGTTCAGGATTATGACGAGGTCAAGCTTGGCTTCAATGAAAAGATGGCCCGGAAAGAAGCGGACCGCTGTCTGTCCTGCGGCTGCAAAGCCTTTGAGTACTGTGAGCTGAAAGAAGAAGATATCGAATATAAGGTCAATCTGAATAAGACAGGGATGGGTAAGGTCCCGGTCTATCCGGTGGATGCATCCCATCCTGCCATAGAAGTTGATTTAAACAAGTGCATTTACTGCCAGAGATGTCTGCATTCCTGTGAATACCACGCCGTCGACCTGTCCTGCGATCAGGTGGATGAGGATGGCAATCCCTCCGGAATTCACTTCCGGTTCAATGAAAACTGCACCTCCTGCGGCAGATGCGTTGATCATTGCCCAACGGGTGCATTGACCAAAAAATCGGCGATTGTCCCCGTTGTCGATGAAGAGGTTGAAGATATCAAGACAACCTGTCCCTATTGCGGGGTCGGCTGCCAGATTATTCTCCGGGTCAAAGGGAATACAATCATTGAGGTCACTGCCGATAACGACCAAGCTCCCAACTATGGTGCTCTGTGCGTCAAAGGTCGATTCGGTCACGATTTTGTAGAGGATAAGTCCAGGCTGACCACTCCTCTGGTCCGCAGGCGCGGCCGCCTGGTGCCGACCAGCTGGGATGATGCCCTGGAAGTGGTAGCCCGGAACTTTTTTGATGCCAAGGCGATGTACGGATCCGACTCCATTGCCGGTTTCTCTTGCGCCAGGGCAACCAATGAAGAGAATTTCCTCATGCAGAAATTCATGAGGACAGTACTCGGAACCAATAACATAGATCACTGTGCCCGGCTCTGACACGCTCCCACGGTGGCCAGTCTGGCCATCTCATTCGGCAGCGGGGCGATGACCAATTCCATAGGGGACATTGGCAAGGCTGATGTGATCATGCTTATCGGCTCCAACCCGGATCCCTGCCATCCTGTAATCGGGCTCCGTCTGCATCAGGCTGTGGATAACGGGGCAAAGCTGATCGTCGTTGATCCGAGAGGCACTGATCTGGCGAGAAAGGCTGACATCTGGCTTTCCAACAAGCCTGGAAGCGATGTAGCTCTGCTTAATGCCATGTGCAACGTCATTCTGGAAGAAAATCTCTGGGACCATGAGTTCGTTGAAGAGCGGACCGAGGATTTCGAAGATCTCAAGACCGTCGTTGCCAGATATACTCCGGAGTACGCTGCCGAGATTACCGGAATCAGGGCAGATGACATCCGGCGTGCGGCAAGGCTTTATGCCAGCCCGGGGAAGAACTCGGCAATTTATTACGGCATGGGCCTGGCCCATTACGCAGTGGGAACGGACAATGTCAAATCAGTGGCCAATCTTGCCATGCTCTGCGGTAAAATGGGTAAACCAGGAAACGGTGTCAACCCCTTACGGGGGCAGAATAACGTCCAGGGGGCCTGTGACATGGGAGCCCTGTTTAATACTTTGCCCGGGTATTCCGGTCTCACGACTGAAAAAGTGTTTGAGCGCTATGAAGAACTATGGGGTGTCCGACTTCCCCGCAGGCCAGGTAAAGCCGCCACTGAAGTGTGGGATAATATAATAAGCGGAAATATCAAAAGTCTCTATGTTATGGGAGAAGATCCGGTTGTGGCGGATCCCAATGCCGGCCATGCGGTCAAGGCTATTGAAAAGCTGGATTTTCTCCTGGTTCAGGATATTTTCCTCACCGATACAGCTAAGATGGCTGATGTAGTCCTCCCCGCCGCCTGCTTTGCCGAAAAGGACGGGACCTTTACCAATACGGAACGGCGTATTCAGAGAGTTCGTAAAGCCGTTGATCCTCCGGGGAGAGCCCTGCCTGACTGGCAAATTTTCTGCCGGTTGGCCCGCAAGATGGGGTACAATATGCGCTACAATTCCACAGAGGAGATCTTCAACGAGATATCCACCCTGCTTCCGCAGTATGCCGGCATATCTTACGACAGGATCGAGCAGGAGGGTATCCAATGGCCTTGCCCGGATAAGGACCATCCCGGAACCCCGGTTCTCCATGTGGGAAAATTCACCAGGGGCAAAGGAATGTTTATTCCCGAGGAATACGTTGGTCCGGGTGAACTGCCTGATGAGGAATATCCCTTTATCCTGACCACCGGACGTGAACTTCCCCAGTATAATTTTGGAAGTATGACCCGTAAGACCAGGGCTATTGAAGAACTATGCCCTGAGGCTTTTGCCGAGATTAACCCGGCTGATGCCCAGCAGCTTGATGTGGAAGACGGGGCCTGGCTGAAACTGACTTCCCGACGGGGGACGGTCAAAATCAGAGCCAGGCATACCGAGCGTTCTCAGCCGGGTACCATTTTTGTCCCATATCACTTTGTCGAGGCCCCGATAAATCTTCTGACGCTCAATAATCTCGATCGTCTCTCCAGAAGTCCGGAATATAAGGTATGTGCTATACAAATTAATAAGATGCAGTAAATGAAAGACGAACATCCGGGGAGATCTTTCCCGTTATTTGATTTTTAATTTTTTTAGAGACGGAGTTACCATGGCAAATTTAGACAATAAAAGTTCACGTTCTGGTTCGGTTATGGTTGTCGGCGGCGGTGTCGCCGGTGTCCAGACCGCACTCGATCTGACCGAACTGGGTTACTACGTCTATCTGGTTGAAAAAGCCCCCTCCGTGGGAGGTGCGATGGCTCAATTGGATAAGACATTTCCGACAAATGACTGCTCCCTCTGAATACTGGCACCGAAGCTGGTAGAGGCCGGTCGGTCTCCAAATATCGAAATATTGACCAATACGGATCTGCTTTCCCTGGAGGGGGAGGCTGGTAATTTTACGGCAAAGGTGAATCAACGGCCCCGCTACATCGATGCCGACAAGTGTACGGCCTGCGGGCTCTGCACGACTTATTGCCCCAGACATGCCTATGATGATTACAATGAAGGACTGGCCGTAACCAGACCCATTCATATCGATTATCCCCAGGCGGTGCCTGCTACTTACTATATCGAGCCGGAAGCCTGCCTGCATCTCAAACATGGGACCTGCAAGATATGTGTGCCGGTCTGCCGCAGTCGGGCCATTGACTTCACCCAGCAGTCTGAAGAAAAGGAGCTGAAGGTTGGTGCGATCGTTCTTTCACCAGGTTTCGGTAAGATTCCCGACGAGGCTCTGGAAAAATTCAGCTACGGTAAGCATCCGGATATTCTCACAAGTCTGGAATTCGAACGGCTGCTCAACCCCTCCGGTCCAGCCGAGGGTGAGGTCCGCTGCTTTTCCGATAACCGCCATCCACGCAAAATAGCCTTTATTCAGTGTGTCGGTTCCCGCGATATAGGATGCGATAACGGCTACTGTTCATCAGTCTGCTGCATGTATGCCATCAAAGAGGCCATGGTGGCCAAGGAGCATGATCCCGACTGTGAGATCACCATATTTTATATAGATATGCGGACCCAGGGGAAGGATTTTGACGCTGCCCGTCTCCGGGCAGAAAGAGAGTTCGGGATTAAATTTGTCCGGGCCAGAGTTGCTGACGTGATGCCCTGGAAAAACAGATTAAAGCTGACTTACAGCACAATGAGCGAATCCCACCATTTTGAAACCTTTGATATGGTGGTTCTTTCCGTGGGACTTGATTCACCAGCCGGAGCCAGAGATCTGGCCGGCATGACAGGCATTGAGCTCAACAAGTATGAATTCTGCAGAACCAGTGACTTCAGTCCCCTGAATACATCCAGGGAAGGGGTTTATATCGCCGGGGCCTTCAAAGGTCCCATGGATATCCCGGAATCGGTAACTCAAGCCAGCGGTGCAGCCGGAGCCATTTCTTCCCTGCTCCAGGAATCCAGAGGCAGAGAGTACGTCGTCAAGACTTACCCCGAAGAACAGAAAATTGCCGAGACTGAAGAACCGCGTATTGGTGTGTTCGTCTGCAGCTGCGGGATCAATATCTCCAATACCGTAGATGTCAACCAGGTGGCCGAGTATGCCGGGGGAATTGAGAATGTGGTTTATTGTACCAACAGTATGTACAGTTGTTCCCAGGATGCTCAGGAAATGCTCAAGGATAAGATCAAAGAACACAACCTTAACAAGGTAGTCATGGCTGCCTGTTCTCCCCGAACCCATGAGCCTCTCTTTCAGGAGACCTTGAAAGATGCAGGACTCAACCGGTGTCTTTTTGAAATGGTCAATATCAGGGACCAGTGCTCCTGGGTTCATGCCAATGAGCCCGAAGAAGCAACTGACAAATCCAAAGACCTGGTCAGGATGGGCGTGGCTAAGGCCGGTCACATCTCATCCCTGGAAGAGCATACCGTCCCAGTTCATCCGGGAGCCTTGATCATCGGCGGAGGGATAGCCGGGCTGACCGCGGCTGAGAGCCTCGCAGGGCAGGGATTCAAATGTACCTTGGTCGAGAAAAACGGCTATCTAGGCGGCCATCTCGCCGAGATGAAGTGGACTCTAAACGGAGAGGACACGGATACCGCCATTAAAGAAGTTGTGAATCGGGTAAAGAAAAACAAGAACATAGATGTTCTGACTTCCAGCGAACTCCAGGAAGTTTCCGGTTTCGTGGGAAATTTTTCTTCAGTGATCAGGACTTCGTCAGGCAAGAAGGAAACGGAACAGTCCATCGAACACGGTATCGTGATCCTTGCCACTGGAGCCAGAGAATACCGTCCCGATCTCTATATGCTTGGGCAGGCCAAAAAGGTGATAACCCAGAAAGAGCTGGAATCCAGACTGGCGGGCAAAGCCAAGAAAAAAGCCCCTGATTCGATTGTCATGATTCAATGCGCCGGTTCACGTGGCGAGGATCTTTCTTACTGCAGTAAGGTGTGCTGTAACAGTGCGGTGAAAAATGCCTTGAAAATCAAGGCAATTAATCCCGATTCCCAGGTTATTGTACTCTACCGGGATATGCGAACCTATGGTTATGCTGAAGATGCTTACAGGGAGGCTCGGGAAAAAGGGGTGGTCTTTGTTCCTTATGAACCTGAAAATAGACCGAAGGTTGCCAAGAAGGGTAACTCCGTCGATGTCACCTGGTTCGATCCCATCCTTCAGGAAGATGTTTCCTTCAATCCTGAACTCATCGTTCTCAGCGTGGGCATGATTCCGGAAGATACCGGTGAATTGAGCAGGAAACTCAAACTCTCGGTCAATGAGAATAGATTCTACATGGAGGCCCACGTTAAACTTCGCCCAGTCGAAATGTCAGTGGACGGAGTTTATATCTGCGGCCTCGCTCACTCACCTAAACCGGTGGATGAGATTATCGCACAGGCCCAGGCAGCCGCCGGTAAAGCTGCCATTCCTCTCTACAAAGGTGAAGTGACGGTGCCCCCGATCGTTTCAGTTATCGACAAAGAGCAGTGTATCGGTTGTTCCATCTGTGCGACTTTATGCCCTTATAATGCCATCCAGATGGTCAAGGAAGGCAAAAAACCCAAGGCTGAAACCATCGCTGCTTCCTGTAAAGGCTGCGGCATTTGTGCCTCCCGCTGTCCGACTTTTGCCATCTCAATGGGAGGGTTCACCAGGGAACAGATTCAATCGCAGATCAAGGCGTTTGGCAACAGGGAAGAAGAAAAGGCTTAACCGGACAAGCTCATATTACCAAATCCTTTTCAGACAGGTGTTACTTTATGACTCAGGAAAACTATAATCCCAGGATCCTGGGATTTCTCTGCAACTGGTGCTGTTATGCCGCGGCCGATGCCGCCGGGGTCGCCCGTTATCAGTATCCACCAAATCTTCGGACTATCAGGGTGATGTGTACGGGCAGGATCGATCCCTCCTTCATTCTTCAGGGCTTCGCCGAAGGGGCGGCAGGCATATTCACCGGAGGCTGACAACTCGGAGAATGCCATTACCAGTTAGGTAATTATGATGCCATGGGAGTAAGTACCCTGATC
>JBEPXR010000005.1:0-35015 GCA_041641775.1 Desulfobia sp.
CGATAATCGCCGGCCGGTGAATTACGAGTTGCGGCGCCTTCTGTTGACCGAGTTGCAGACCGGGTTTTCGTCCGGAGAGAGAAACAACCTGATCAGGGACATGGTGGACAATATTGAGGACGGCAGAATTAAGCTTTATCTGACCTGGAGAGTCATTGATTTCAGAAGAAATCAACCTGAAATCTTCCAACAGGGCCGGTATCTGCCTCTTGAAGTAAATGGACCCCTTTCAGAGCATATCTGCGCCTTCGCCCGTTATTCGGAGGACGGCATGATTATAGCAGCCGTTCCTAGGCTGCTGGGCACTCTTCTGGGCAGCAACCATCCGGCACCCCTCGGAGACGAAGTGTGGGGGGAGACAGGGATAAACCTGCCGGAGGAATTCAGTGGTACCGGTCTCACCTGTCTGATGACCGGGGACGAGAGGCCGGTTCGAGAGATGGACGGGGAAAAATGGCTGCTGGCTGCGGACATTTTTTCATCCTTTCCGGTTGCACTTCTTTACAGGTTACCGTTGTCAGAAGAAGTTTGAATCGAGAATGATCTTTTGTACACTTTTGGATACAGAGGGGCAAAATTCCAACCAGCAAAACGGGATGAGATAATGAAGAAAATCTTAATAAATAATCTCAAAGCCGTTATCCTTGATCTGGACGGCGTGATGACCGATACCGCCATGCTCCACGCCAGAGCCTGGAAAGAGACCTTTGATGATTATCTCTCCGGGCGCTCCGGGGAATACTCCCCCTTTTCTCTGGAGCGGGATTATCCTGAGTACGTGGATGGTAAGTCCAGGCTGGATGGAGTGCGTGATTTTCTCTCCTCCCGGCAAATTGAACTCCCCGAGGGCGGTGAAGACGATGAGCCTGGAACGGAAACTGTTCAGGGACTGGCTGCCAGCAAAAATGCCCTCTTTCTCGATCTCCTTAAAAAAGAGGGTATAAGCCCCTTCCCTGATGCAGTGGAGTTCATCCGGCGTCTGCGGGAGAGCGGACTGAAGGCAGGCCTGGTATCAGCAAGTCGCAATGCCGGCCGGGTTTTGGAAGCCGCCGGAATCAGTGATCTCTTTGATGTCCGGGTGGATGGCGAGGTTGCCCATACCATGGGATTGGCAGGAAAGCCTGCCCCGGACATCTTTCTGGAAGCAGCCCGACAGCTTGGTGTGGAGCCCGAAGACAGCGCCCTTGTGGAGGATGCTGCGGCAGGAATCGAGGCTGCCCGGAGAGCCGGCTTTGCCAAGATTATCGGGATAGCCCGCCAAGGCAATGATTACCGGCTTGCCCAAAAAGGGGCGGAAATCATTGTTGAGAATTTCGGTCAGCTCTGTTTTTTTTCCAGAGATATCCCGGCTGCTCAGGCAGCCAGGATACTTGGGGAGGCGGGGGACAGGGAACCTGTTCTTTTTCTGGATTATGACGGTACCCTTACTCCCATCGTCGAACGCCCCGATCAGGCCCGGCTTTCCACCAGGATGCGCTCCCTGCTCAAGCGTTTAAGCAGGGATATGACCGTTGCCATATTTTCCGGCCGGGATATGGATGATCTGAAGAAAAGAGTCAATGTTGATTCGGTCTATTACGCCGGAAGCCATGGCATGCGCATACAGGGACCGGGTATCGAGGCCTGGGAGCATCCTGAGGCCCGGAATGCGAAGCCGGCCCTGAAAGAGGCGGCGCAGCAATTGAGAGAGGAACTCGGAGAGATTCGGGGAGTCGAGGTTGAGGAGAAATATTATTCCCTGGCCGTCCATTTCCGGAGAGTGGACTCGGACAGGAAACCTGATATCAAAGAAACCGCTGCCAGGATAGGCCGGGAGAAAGGGTTGCGGGAGACGGGTGGCAAAGAGATAGTGGAGCTGCGCCCTGACCTGGACTGGGACAAGGGAAAGGCGGTGGGCAAGTTGAGGTCCATACTGGGAATCGACTCTGAGGCGTATTTTTCTGTTTTCATTGGCGATGACCTCACCGATGAGGACGGATTTGACGCGGTCAGTGAAGAGGGTGCTGGTATACTTGTAGGCTGCCGGCGGGTCACCAATGCCCGCTACCGGTTGGAAAGTTATCGGGAAGTAGGGGTCTTTCTTGAACTTTTGACTCAATGGGATCCGATACATGATGAGTGGACCCTGGTCTACAATTCGTACAACCCCGAGGAGGAAAGTCTGCGTGAAGTTATCTGCGCTCTGGGAAACGGCTGTTTTGTTACCAGGGCCGCCGCTCCGGAAACCAGGGACGACGGCCTTCACTATCCAGGAACCTACCTGGCCGGGGGATACAATCGACTGACAACCGAGATCGAGGGACGTGAGGTCGAGAATGAAGATCTGGTGAATCAAGTCAACTGGCTGCCCCTGGCGGTCAGGGCAGAGGACGGAGAATGGCTCCATATTGACACGAGCACGATACTCTCCTTCAGGCAGGAACTGGACTTGAAGGGCGGGGTGCTCAGGAGACATATTCGTTTCCAGGATCAGGCTGAGAGAATTTTCTCCTGGCATGAACGGCGTCTGGTAAGCATGGATGCCCCCCATTACGCCGCCCTGGAAGTGGAGATTACCGCGGAGAACTGGGCCGGAAAGCTGGAAATCTGGTCGGCTCTTGACGGTGATCTGGTCAATAACGGAGTAAGCCGCTATCAGGATTTGAACAGCCAGCACCTTGAGGTTGTTATGGCGGAGGAACGGTCTCAGGATTTGAGCCTGGTCCATACCAGGACCAACCAGTCCAGTCTGGAAGTGGCGGTCTGCAGCCGTACCCGATTCTATGACGGGAAGAAAACATTGACCCCCGAAAGCCGGAAGGAGGGGAGTGGCGCTTCCACCTCCAGAATTTGCGTGCTTTCAATAGAGCAGGGTAGCAGGATAACGGTCGAAAAAATAGCAGCCCTTTACAGTTCCAGAGACCGGGCCATAACGGAGCCGGTAGCCGAAGCCTATGGGGCGGCAAAACGTGCCCCCCGTTTTCAGGCCCTTCTCGAAGATCACTGTCGGGCCTGGAGGCACCTTTGGGAGGAATGTGATCTCAGGATTTCCTGCCAGGATGGCAGCGAAGAGACCCTCGTCAAGATGAGGTTCAACATCTTTCACCTCATCCAGACCAGCTCGCCTCATATCATCGATCTCGACGTGGGAGTTCCGGCTCGGGGCTGGCATGGTGAAGCCTACCGTGGTCATATTTTCTGGGATGAACTCTTTATTTTTCCCTTCCTCAATTTCCGTCTGCCCATTCTGACCCGTTCACTCCTGCTTTACCGTTTCAGGAGACTGCCTGCCGCCCGCAGAGCTGCGGCAGCCACCGGAGCCAAGGGCGCCATGTATCCCTGGCAGAGCGGTAGTGACGGAAGAGAAGAAACCCAGACCCTGCATCTCAATCCCCAGTCAAATCGGTGGATTCCGGATAATTCCCATCGGCAGCGCCATATTAACAGTGCCATTGCCTATAATATCTGGCGCTACTATGAGGCAACCGAGGACAATGAGTTTCTCTATTACTACGGAGCGGAGATTTTGCTGGAAATCGCCCGTTTCTGGGCAAGCATAGTTAGCTATAACGAGTCGCTGGACCGCTATGAAATCAAAGGGGTTATGGGACCGGACGAATTCCACACGGCCTACCCTGACCATGACCCGGAGCAGGAGGGAGGAATCGATAACAACAGTTATACCAATCTTATGACCTGCTGGGTCCTGCACAAAGCCTGCCGGGTCACTGAACTGCTGCCCAATGAGCGCCGAAGCCGGATTTTTGAAGATATAGGCCTCAAGGAAGAAGAGATTAAAAAGTGGGACGAGATCAGTCGTAAGCTTAGAATCGTTTTTCAGAAGGGAGGGATAATAAGTCAGTTTGAGGGGTATGAAAAACTCGAAGAACTGGATTGGGATCACTACCGGGAGAAGTATGGAGATATCCAGCGGCTGGACCGGATTCTGGAAGCAGAAGGGGATACGCCCAACCGCTATAAGGTGGCAAAACAGGCTGATGTTCTGATGCTCTTTTATCTTTTCACGGCTGATGAATTGAGCTTTCTCTTTGAATACCTGGGATATTCGTTTGATTCCCAGTCCATACCAGAAAACATCAACTACTACCTGCAGCGAACCTCCCACGGCTCCACCTTGAGCAGAGTCGTTCACAGCTGGCTTCTGGCCCGTACAGATCGGCAGGGATCCTGGCAGTTATTCCGCGAGGCCTTGAACAGCGATATTCATGACATCCAGGACGGTTCCACTGCAGAGGGCATCCACACCGGTGCAATGTCCGGCACGGTCGATATAATGAATCGCTGCTATACGGGTCTGGAAACCAGTCTGTCTACGCTGCATTTTAATCCTCAGCTTCCTGCGGATGTAAAATGTCTTAATATGAATCTCCGTTACCGTGAAAATAAACTGGCGGTGGAAATCAACAGGCACTGGCTGCAGGTGGAGAGTTCCTCCAGTCTGAACCGTCCGGTGGGAATTTCCTACCGGGGAGATGCCCGGAAGCTTGCCCCCGGGGAACGGATTTATTTTCGGCTGGTCGGTGACAGTCAGAACGGAGAAGGATAGATGGCGTTGTGATCGCTTCTTCCGGATTTTTTCGGCAGAGGGCGTGTTCCCGCCTGAATGCAGGTCGAAGAAACTTTATACACCGCTTAATGCGGAAGTGGTAGGAGTTATTTAGCCAAGGAGAAGATCATGAATCCGGAAAGACATGAAGGAACACAGGCTGTTGATGAGAGTGTTTTTGAAATTAAGGATTGTGCGCTGATAGCCATAGCCACGGGAGAAAGTGCTGCCACCTTGAAAGAGCTTCTCAATGTGATCAGCCATATAACGTCTGCCAGCATTTACCACCATTTCTGGGGAGGACTGCTTCTGCCCCGCTTTGAAGAACGGGAATTCAACAATGATTTTGCTTCCTGGGCCAAGCGGAAGCTGGATGACGATAAACTTGCCGAACAGCTCGCCCTGATCTCGCCCACTGATTATCCCGATCTGGACGCACTGCGCCAGGCACTTATAGATGTCATCATGGAAAGAATGAATGAGTACGACTGCCTGCCCTGGCTCCCTGCCTCGACTGAACTGGAGTTTCTCCGTTCTCAGATTGTGGTCTTTGATACCCATGTACGGGTGACCAGACCGCGGGAGCTGGCCGATGTCATTCCTGATCTGTCGCCCAGTACGATCTTTTATCATTTTATCGACTCCCGCAGGAGGACGGCCGATGGAATCGATGATTTCCGGGCCTGGCTTGCCAACTGGGAGGAGTGCAGCGGCCTCTGCAACAAGTTGGCCGATATAGATCCCTATTTCGATACCTTAAACAAACTGAGAAGCCAGATTACTGCAGTTTTTACTGATTTTTTCAAGGGGGGATGAAAAGATATGACCAGTCTTCTTGATGCGTATGCCCAGGTTGCCGGGGGTGATTCCATAAGGCACCTGCAGCAGCTTTCCGAGCCGTTGCAGGGAATGAAGGTCGTTCACGTTAATTCCACCAGACTGGGGGGAGGAGTGGCCGAGATTCTCACCAAGCTTGTTCCTTTGACCAGGGAATTGGGGATTGATGCCCATTGGGAGGTGATTACCGGTGACGAGGATTTTTTTCACTGCACCAAGTCCATGCATAATGCTTTACAGGGAATGGCCGCCGATATTCCAGCCAGGCTCCTGGATAAATACGTTGAAATCAATGCCCGGAATGCCGAGGAGCTCAGGTCCACCCTGGAGGAGGCGGATTTTGTCTTCATCCATGATCCCCAGCCGGCCGCTCTGCTGCACTTCTGCCCCGATCGCAAGGGCACCTGGGTCTGGCGCTGCCATATAGACGCCAGCCGTCCCTACCTGCCGGTCTGGAAGTTTCTGAGACAGTATATAAGACATTACGACGCCAGCATCTTCTCCCTGGCTAAATTTTCCCAGTCCCTGCCGCATGCCCAATACATTATTCCGCCAAGTATAGATCCCTTAAGCGATAAGAATATCGATCTAAGCAGGGAGGAACTCCAGAAGATAAGCAAGAACTACCAGCTTGAGGAGAAGCACCCGCTGCTCGTCCAAGTCTCCCGATTCGACCGCTTCAAGGACCCAATCGGGGTCATCAGGGCCTACCAGATGGCCAAACGCTTCATGCCCTCCCTTTACTTGATACTGGCCGGTGGGGAGGCGACCGATGACCCGGAGGGCGCTGAAGTGCTGGGCGAGGTGAGGGAAGCGGCGGCTGGCGATGACTCCATCCAGATCCTGCTCCTCCCTCCGGATGCTCACCGCATCGTCAACGGACTGCAGCGGATGGCCGACATCGTCATCCAGAAATCAACCAGGGAAGGCTTCGGCCTCACCGTTACCGAGGGAATGTGGAAAGGAAAGCCGGTAATCGGAGGAAATGCCGGCGGGATAGCCCAGCAGGTCATCGATCACCAGACCGGCTACCTGGTTAATTCCCCGGAAGGAGCAGCTTTGCGGATCCGTTATCTTCTCCACAATCCCGGTAAGCTGGAGGAGATCAGTATCAAGGCCAAGGATTTCGTCCGGGAAAATTTCCTGCTCACCCGGCAGTTGCGTGAGCATTTGACTCTGATCGTGGGCATGCTTCACGGAGCAAGGGATCGTATCGTTTTGGGCTGATGGTATCTCAGCTGTGGCTTTTTCCCGCAGCACTCTTAAAACCGGCCACCAGATCGAGAAGTTCGCTGGTAATCACTGACTGGCGCAACTGCCGGTAGTCGCCCCGCAATTCTTCGAGATGTTCTTTTATGTTTTTCTCCGCCTGCTGCAGGGACTGCAGACGGCTGGCCTGTTCACTGGCCAGCGACTGGGCCTGGGCCCTGAAAATGGCGACAAACAGAAACTGCCGGATGAGATTGCTGACCATCCTGTCGGCGTCTTCGGCAAAATATGGTAAACAGCGGCTGGGCCAGGGACGTTCGGTCAACTCCTGCAATTTCCGGTGGCCGAGGGGGAAGAGGGGAAGATGCCGGGGTTGGGCCGTGCTGCCGGTCTGTTCATGGTAGTTGAAGAGCAGGTCGATTTTATCCCTTCCCCCACTTTCGCGCCAGGAGGAGATCTCCAGGACTATTTCCATGATGTGGCGGTTTATTCCTTCGATGGAGCCGGGGGACCAGAAGCTTTTTATGATGTTATAGCCTTCGCTTTGCAGACGGTTTCGGATTCTGGCCCCGGTAACCAGCAGGGAAACCCCCTTCTCAGGGAGGGTTTCCCCTTTTATCTTCTGGAGAAATTCCACCAGTTTTTCATTGAAACGACCGCAGAGGCCCTGGTCGGAGCCGAAAACAACCAGCAGGTGTCCTCCCTCCTGTTTTCTCACCTGCTTTCTGGTAGACTCGGCTTCATTGATTACAGCGGAAAGACCTTTCTCAATCGTTTCCAGATAGGTATCCAATGAGCCGGCCGCCTCTTCATACTGATGGATATTGACCGCAGCCATAGTTTTCATGGTCTTGACAATGGACTGGAGTCCGGTTGCGGTACTGATTTTTTTTTCCAGTTGATGTAAGTTGGCCATTTTTGTTGCCGGGCTAGTTGTCCTCTTTATTTTCCGTTTCCAGCAGGCCTGCTTCTTCTAAAGCATTGCGGCTGATGTTAATCAGCCTGTCCTGCCGATCCTCACTCAGTTCCTCGTCACCGGAGATGGATGATCTGATTTCCTCTGCCTGGCTTTCCAGAGCCTTGCGGATTTCGTTCTCGGCCTTGGCCATATCATCAAGGTCTATCTCATCAAAAAGACCTCTGTTCAGAATCAGCATGGTAACCACCTGCTCGTAATCTTTTCTGGGATTGTAGCGATGCTGGCGCAGCAGCTCCCGGAGGCGTTTTCCCCTTTCCAGAGCCTGTCTGGTTTTTTCGTCGAGTCGGGTGGCAAACCGTGAGAAACTTTCCAGTTCCTCGAATTGGGAGTAGGACAGCTTAAGCTCGCCCACCAGGCCTTTAAACGCGGGCCTCTGCGCCTTGCCGCCCACCCGTGATACCGATCTGCCCACATCTACCGCCGGCAGCATGCCTTTGGAAAACAGCTCGGGAGAAAGATAGATCTGGCCATCGGTTATGGAAATGAGGTTCGTGGGTATGTAGGCGGAAAGATTCTGCTCTTCTGTTTCAATGATCGGCAGGGCGGTGAGAGAGCCGCCGCCCTTGTCATTACGCAGGTGGGTGGAGCGTTCCAGAAGCCGGGAGTGGATATAGAAGATATCACCGGGGTAAGCTTCTCTGCCCGGAGGATGCTCGAGGAGCAGGGAGAGCTCCCGGTAGGCCCTGGCGTGTCTGGTCAAATCATCATAGACGATCAGAATATCCTTGCCCTCTTTCATGAAATGTTCCGCGATGGAAGTGGCGGCATAGGGCGTAATAAACTGCAGACCGGGACCTTTTTCACCTCCAGCCACCATAACGATTGTGTATTCCATGGCGCCATTTTTCTCAAGCTCATGGATGACTCTGGCCATGGCCGATTCTCTCTGTCCTATGGCGACATAAATGCAGATGACGTCCTTGCCCTTCTGGTTGGCTATGGTGTCAAGGCCGATTGCGGTTTTGCCGGTCTGGCGGTCTCCCAGGATGAGTTCCCTCTGGCCTTTTCCCACCGGAATAAGGGTGTCAATAACCTTGATTCCTGTTTCCAGAGGCGAGGAGACCGGAGCCCGATCCATAATGGCAGGGGCAGTTCTTTCAACTGGCAGGCGTTCGTCGGTATCCAGCGGCCCCCTGTTATCCAGTATCTCTTCGGTTGCGGTAAAGACTCGTCCAAGTAAACCCGAACCTACGCCTATATCAACGACCCTCCGCAATCTTTTTACTTCCATGCCCGCCCGTATGCTGGTGGAATGACCGAGCAGAATCAGTCCGACACTGTCTGCTTTCAACGTCGCCACCATGGCCCGTGTGCCGTCTTCGCACTCCACCAGTTCCTCAAAACCTATTGACC
Source organism: Desulfobia sp. (assembly GCA_041641775.1). GTDB lineage: Bacteria > Desulfobacterota > Desulfobulbia > Desulfobulbales > SURF-16 > JAWLDV01. Next base: position 8,925 of record JBEPXR010000005.1, read on the forward strand.
CGAGTCCGGCAGCCCAGACAATGGGGCCGGTTACGGAAGTTATATGACCGGTATCCTCCTGTTTTATTCCTGTCTGGTGCGAAGATATGGCTTTATTGAAAGCCCTTTCCTGATTTTCCCTGGTTTTTTCGAGCATAGTAGTATGAGTTTGGATTTTCCGAATGCGCTGACGGCCGCACCTGCAGGAGCTCAGGCCGAGGGTATATGTTTTTTACCGGACAGTCTTCTCCAGCTCCTTTTCGAGACGTTCCTGGAAATCGTCCAGGTAGCGCCTCAGATGCCAGCCCACTTTTCTCCCCTCAACTGTCACGGTGATTCCGGCCAGGAGGTCGGGATTGGTCTCGAAATGCACTTCCACCCCTCTGCCGCACAATTTTTCGAGATGTTCGCTTACCTGCTCCTGCAGGGCAGGGGATAAATCCCTGCTGCTGTCAACCTGGAGATCATCGAGTTCTTTCTCCTTTAATGAACTGAGAACCTTCTTGTCCGGATCGGTGCTGGTCTTCTCCAGGAACAGCCTGACCATCTTCTCTTCAAAATCATGATCCGCAAGTTCCCGGAAGGCATTCCGGCTGAGTCTCCCGAATTCTTCGGCAATAGTCCGGCTGGTGTGCACGAGAAACTGTTCCTTTTCTTTCTCGAGTTCCCGCTGCCACTTGTGACGGGCCTGTTCTTCTTCGCTTCGGACTTCTGCGGTCAGACGCTGCCGCAGTTCTTCAGCTTCCCTGCTGGCCTCCTCCAGCTTTTGGCGGGCTTCCTGGTCCGCCTTCTTCTGAAGAGACTGATAGCGTTTTTTTTCTTCTTCAGCCGCTTCTCTCTCTTTTCCGGCCTCCTCAAGCCTTTCGTTTACCTTCTCCTGTCTTTTGTGCATTGCCCTTAATACCGGGGCATAGAGAAATTTTTTCAGGAGCCAGATCAGTATGAAGAGATTAAGGATCTGGACGGCTGCGGTAAACAGGTCGACACTCATCCGCCGCTTGCCTTTACCGCGTGATTCCAGATGGGATTGGCAAAGATCAGGATCATGGCGATGACAAAAGCGTATATGGAGGTCGATTCGATCATGGCCATGGAGACAAACATTGTTCTGGTAAAGGTGCTGGTCTGATCCGGCTGTTGGGCCATGGAGCGCAGGGCAGCGGCAGCGGCCATTCCCTCCCCGATTGCGGCGCCGATGGCGCCGAAGCCGATGGCCAGGCCGGCCCCGAGGACTGAGCCGAAGCCGATAATATCAAGAGACGTCATGATGATCCTCCTTGAATAGAGTTATTGGTTTCATCTTCCGTTTTTTTCATGGCTGTAGCAATATAAACTGCTGCCAGCAGGGCAAAGATGTAAGCCTGTATTACTCCGGTGAGGAGTCCCAGGAGCTGCATGATCACAGGGATGACCAGAGGGACGATAACCATGAGGACAAGTATGATCACCGTTGAACTCATGACGTTGCCATAAAGCCGCACGGCGAGCGCGAAGGTCCTGGTGACATCACCGAGAATATTAAAAGGCAGCATAAACGGAGTGGGCCGTATGTACTGTTTGAGATAACTGGCCAGAGACTGGCTTCGGAGACCGTAAACCGGAACGGCCACGAAGACGACGAGCGCATAGGCAGCCGTCGTTGAAAGCGAACCGGTTGGCGGCTGAAAGAAGGGAAGGATGCTCAAGATGTTGGAGACGAGGATAAAAAGAAAAAAAGTGCCGATAAGAGGAAGGAAAGGCCGCGGATCTCGATGGGTTACCTCTTCGATATGGTCGTTTATACCCTTGACGATCACTTCCAGGAAATTCTGCCAGCTGGAAATATCCGTTGTACTGCTTAATCGCCGGCTGATAAGCCAGGACCCTCCCACCAGCAGGGCCATGATCAACCAGGTGAAAATCAGAGTGGCATTTATTTCTCCCCAACCCCACTCCAGGTAGACGTATTGATCGGGAGAATACTTCATGGCTTGATCTCCTTTTTCATTTTTCGCAGCCAGAAAAAGCGGCTCACCGTAAAACCTGCAGCCAGCAGAAGAAGGCGCTGCCAGTCATGGTCGGCCAGAAGATAAAGAGCTGCGATCAGGATTGAGACCCGGAACAGAAAGCTTGAGATCAGCCACCCCATTCTGTTATCTTTAGTGCTAACCCTCCAGAGAGTGAGATAAAGTCCGCTGAAGTAGAAAAAACCCAGGGTGGCCCCACTAAACAGCATCAGCGGTGCAGTGATAATCATGACTCTTCCCTCCCATGTTTGGTTATCCAGTGCCAGGCCACCAGGCAGCCTATCGCCAGACCCACGATGAGACCGGTTATGGTCCAGGATGTCTCGCTTCTGTGCAGGGTGTCGAGCCACCTTCCCAGCAGAGTGCCCAGAACCGTGGGGATGGCCACGCTCCATCCCACCGTACCGAAAAGGCCCAGACCGAAAAAAAACGATTCCTGCTTGTGCTCTTCAGCTTCAAGCCTCTTTCTGCATTTTTCCTCGATAATTTCAGGCAGTTTTTCCTTTTTTTTCGGATCAGGCATAGGAAAGTGACCTCGCCGATAAAGTTGAATTTTGTCGTTGTGTCTGGTTTCTATTCATGGCCCATTCTGGCGAACCGCCGGATCATGCCATATTCCAGACCGCTCAAAGCGGTTTTGGCTTTTTTCTCCAACTCGTCGATCTGTTTGAATTCTTCGTGGACCACCTGGTGAAGAGTCCGAAGGTCATCACCCTGAACAGCGTTACGACAGCTGATCCAAACAGAATGTTCCTGTTTGACCAGGGTGCCCTCGTCGATGGCGAAAATCCGCTCGTTTTTTTCCTGGTTCAGGATAAGGATGCCGGGCACCAGGACGGAGATATAATCTATGTGGGCCGGCAGCAGGGTAAAATGGCCCTCCAGACCCTCGGCTTTCAATTTGCCGACCTTTTCCCCCTGCCAGTAAAGTTTGGTGGGAATATATATACTGACCTCCATCATTCGTTTTTTGCCTCTTCTATACTGCCGATCATGTACAGAGCGCTTTCCGGGTAATCGAGATAGTCTCCATTGATAATTCGTTTGCAACCTTCTATGGTTTCTTTCAGGCTGACCAGCTTTCCCTCTTTGCCGGTGAAACGTGCCGTTGTGAAAAAAGGTTGGGTCAGAAAGCGCTCCAGCCGGCGGGCGATGGCGACTGTGCGCCGGTCTTTTTCGGACAGTTCTTCCAGCCCCAGCATGGCGATGATGTCTTTTAATTCCTCATATTCGCTGAGAACCCTCCTGACTTCCCTGTTTATTCGATAATGGTCCTCTGAAACATTGGCTGGAGTTACCATGCTGGAAGCAGAAACCAGGGGGTCCATGGCTGGGTAGAGTCCCTGGCTGGCCCGCTTCCGGGACAGGACAATGGAGGCCGAAAGATGGGAGAAGGTGTGGGAGGCGGCCGGGTCGGTGAAGTCGTCGGCGGGAACGTACACTGCCTGGACCGAAGTTACCGTACCGCTGGTGGTGGAGCAAATCCGTTCTTCCAGTTCAGCCAGTTCCGTGGCCAGGGTCGGTTGATAGCCGACATGGGAAGGAATATATCCCATGAGGCCGGAAACTTCGGAACCGGCCTGGATGAAGCGGAAGATATTGTCAATTAAAAGCAGGACGTCCTTCTTCCGGGTATCCCGAAAAAACTCGGCCAGGGTCAGGGCGGCATGCCCCACCCGGAAGCGGGCCCCGGATGGTTCATTCATCTGGGCAAAGACCATGGCGGTCTTGTCCAGGACTTCGGCCTCCTTCATGTCCCGGTAGAGTTCTTCAGCTTCGCGGCAGCGCTCCCCTATGCCGCAGAAAAGACTGACTCCTTCGTGGCCGGCAGCCATGTTGTTGATCAACTCGGTTATCACCACGGTCTTCCCAACCCCGGCGCCGCCGAAAAGTCCTGCCTTCCCGCCTTTCTCCAAGGGGGCAAGAAGATCGATAATCTTGATACCGGTCTCGAAAATTTCCTGCTGAACACGTCGCTCGGAGAGGGAAGGGGGAGTGGAGTAGATCGGCAGAGTTTCCTGGTCCGGGGGGAATTCCTCTCCTTTATCTACCGGCCTGCCGAAGACGCTGAGCATGCGACCCAGCATATTGTCCCCTACGGCCATGGTGAGCGCTCTGCCCTCACTGAAGACCTGATCGCCGCGGGACAGGCCCTGGACAGGGGTGAGGGCAATGGCCCGGACCACGGTTTCCGAGATATGACTCGCCGTCTCCAGGATAAAGGACCGATCGTCTTTTTCTCCGTATATCCGGGTGGCTAATGGAGGTAAAGCGCCTTCGGGGAATTCCAGGTCGACCACACTGGAACTCACAGCCTGAACCCTGCCCTCGTATTTCGTCTCTTGTTTTTCGTCGTCAGTCATTGTTGAGAAAGTAATGTTTGCAGTATTTCAACAGGTCCACCAGGGTTATATCCGCCACTATCCTTTCCTGTTCATCAATAACAGGCACTTCCTTGATCTTATCGGTCATCATCATCTCCATAACCTCGTCGACCTCGTCGTCCAAGTGAACCGAAAGGGGAGGTCCGTCCACCAGATCTCCGGCATTTTCCGCCATGGCCATGCTGGTGAGGTGGAGGTTGTCAACCCCGTCTTTCCCATGGAAGAAAAGGAGATGGCGGGCCAGTCCTCCCAGAGAGATGACGCCGAGAAGCTTTTCCCGGTCATCGATAACATAGACCAGACGGGAATGACTGGCCCGGGAGAAGGCTTCGATAACTTCTTCCGGAACGGTGTCACGATGGACTATCGGTATTTCCCGAGTCTTACTCTGATCGATTACCTCGGATATCGAAGAAGCACATGGTTCAGTCGTCATTTTTTGATCTCACCTGCCCGGGTTAAGGCGAATTTTGCCCCCAGTGGACCGATAAATTCGAAGATAATGGAACTTGCTGAAATAATGGTCAGGACCTGGCTGCCGATCAGTTCGGTCCCTCCCGTAAGCTCGGCCAGCTCCTGTTTTGCCAGGAGGGCGAGACCTATAGCGACCCCGGCCTGGGAGAGGATACCGAAGCCGAGATATTTGTTTATCTTTTCATCCATGCCTCCGAGTGTTCCGCCAAGCAAGGCTCCCCCTGTGAGGCCTCCGGTTCGGCTTACGACATAGATGATTCCCACCATTCCTATGGCCGGCAGGGTGGCAACATCCAGATGGAGTCCGGCCAGTCCGAAAAAAAGGATGAAAATGAGCTCCATGATATTCTGGAGCGGCTTGCGAACTTCTTTGACCAGATAGTCTTTATTGGTGTTGACCAGAATAAATCCTGTCATCATGCAGGTGAGAATAAGGGAAAGATGCCAGCGTTCGGCAAGACCCGTCCCCAGGAAAACGGCCATGAAGATGGCGATAATTATGTCTTGATCACGGTCCAGCCAGTGGATCAGCAGCGTAAAAAAAGCACCGATGACTCCCCCTAACAGGAGACTGGAAAGTACTTCCTTGAAAGGGTGCCAGAGTGCGCTGATCTGGAAAGCGGGACCGGCTGCTTCGCCCGGGGTAAGCAGTATCTTGACACTGAAAAGGGTCAAACTGAAGATAATCACCGCTAGCCCGTCATCAAAACCCACCACTGCATAAAGGGTTTTGGTGAGTTTGCCTTTGGCCCGGTATTCCTGAATGACGGCCACGGTGCCAGCCGGGGCGCTGGCTGGCGCCAGACCGCCGAGGAGAAGGGCGAGAGCCAGATTATGACTAACCAGATATACCGCGGCTGCCACGAGGAGAAATGTCATCAGGCATTCAGTTATTATCAGAAATACGATCCCTGAACCAAGCCTTCCCAGGGAAGAAAGTTTCAGCTCTGAACCAATAATAAAGGCTATAAATCCCAGAGAGAGCGTGGTCACGAAGGAGAGATTGTCTGTCAGCTCTCCTGGAAATAGATCGAGAAAGCTGGGACCTAGCAGGACACCTGCCGTCAGGTAGCCGATAAGGGCAGGCAGGTTCAGGAGTCGGGCCAGCCTGCCGCAGAAATAGCCGGTAGTAATGAGGAGGGCGACAGCGGTTATTGCGGAAAAATTCATATAGCCCGTTACTTGTTTGCTGTTGGTGGTCCATGGCTGCGTCAGCCGCCAGACCATAACAAATACATTGGAATCTCAACTTCCATCTTATAAAATGTGATAAATGCAGTATAGAGGAAATTTAAAGGATGTGGCGATATGGCTCTTCACTTTCACCATGAAATGAATTTTGGTCCCCATCTCCTTCCGGAGGGTGGAGTCTGCTTCCGGCTTTGGGCTCCCAGCGCGGAAAAGGTGGATATCGGTCTCCAGCTGAACGGTCGGGACCAATGGCAGACTCTTACCATGGAAAAGGGAGAGTCCGGCTGGTTCCGGCTGACCATCGGGGAAGCCGGACCTGGTGATCTGTATTGTTTCCGGATTGATAACGGACTCTGGGTTCCGGACCCGGCCTCGCGTTTTCAGCCGGAAGATGTTCATGGTCCAAGTGAGGTTATTTCTCCCGGGTTTTTTACCTGGAATGATCTGTCCTGGAAGGGGAGACCCTGGAGTGAAACGGTATTGTACGAACTCCACGTTGGCTCTTTCACTCCGGAGGGAACTTTCCAGGGTGTGGAGTCACGCCTCGATTACCTGGCGGAAATCGGAGTGACCGCGGTGGAACTCATGCCGGTGTCAGCCTTTCCCGGCAGCCGCAACTGGGGGTATGACGGGGTTCTTCCCTTTGCTCCTGAAAGCAATTATGGCCGGCCGGAGGATATGAAAAATCTCGTCCAGGAGGCTCACAGACGGAAGCTGATGGTCTTTCTCGATGTCGTGTACAATCACTTCGGCCCCGAGGGTAATTATCTGCATGCCTATGCCAAGCCCTTTTTCAGCAGCCGCCATGAAACGCCCTGGGGTGATGCTATCAATTATGACGGCTCCGACAGCGAAACAGTCCGGGATTTCTTTATCCAGAATGCCCTGTACTGGCTGGAAGAGTTTCACCTTGACGGCCTGAGATTTGACGCAATCCACAGCATTTACGATGATTCAGAGCCGCATATTCTTAAGGAAATTGCCGAGGCGGTTGACCTGGGGCCGGGAAGAGAGAGAGAGATTCACCTGGTTCTGGAAAATGATAACAATGAAGCCCGGTACCTGGAACGTGATGCAAAGGGGCGTCCTTGCTGGTATAAGGCACAGTGGAACGACGATGCCCATCACTGTTTTCACTGTCTTCTGACAGATGAAGGAGACGGATATTATCAGGACTACCATGGAAACGCCCTTGATTATCTGGGTCGATGTCTGACCGAGGGATTTGCCTACCAGGGCGAGCCTTCACCTTTCCGTGGAGGAAAAATAAGGGGGGAAAGCAGTACGCATCTCCCTCCCACCGCTTTTGTCAATTTCCTCCAGAATCACGATCAGGTGGGAAACAGAGCTTTTGGAGAAAGGTTGATTCGTTTAACCTCCAGGAAGCCTCTGCGGGCGGGGATCGCCCTTCTGCTGCTGGCTCCTTCCATCCCCCTGCTCTTCATGGGCGAAGAGGCGGGAGTGACCAATCCTTTCCCGTTCTTCTGTGATTTCGGGGCTGATCTCGCTCCTCTGGTCACCGAAGGACGCCGTCGTGAATTTGCCGAGTTCGAAGCCTTCAAAGACCCTGAGGTCCGCAAAACCATTCCCGATCCTGCTGACCCAGCAACCTTTCGGGATGCGGTGCTGGATTTAGGCAGTCCTGACCAGGACAGCCGGGAGTGGCTGGATTACTACCGCTATCTCCTCGATCTCAGGCACCGCCTGCTGGTTCCTAGGCTCGGGCAGATTGTGCCGGGCAAGGGGGAATACCAGGTAGTGGATTCCAAAGTCCTTCTGGCATCCTGGCCCTTTCAGGATGGAGTGGTCTGGAGACTCTATGCCAATCTCGGTTCCGAGAATTATGGGAAGATCGAGATGCCTGCTGCAAAGCTGATTTTCAGTACAGCCGGAGAAGAAACCTCAGGAGACGGGGTGCTACCGGCCTGGACGGTTTCCTGGTTTCTGGATAAGGAATGAAGACGAGGTGTTAATGTCCTGCAGACGGAGGATACTGAGTTCATACCGCGCACTGGATGCTTCCCAGACGCCGGGAGAGAAGGAGGTTTTCCCTGTAGTCCACCGGCACGGTAACCAGTGAGGGACGGTTGGCTTGAAAAGCCCTATCCAGGGCTGGCCGCAGTTCATCGGCATTTTCCACCTTTATTCCCTGACAGTCAAAGGATTCGGCCAATTTGACGAAGTCCGGATTGCTGAAATCGGCCCTGGTATGGCTGCCGAAATGGATCTCCTGTTTCCATTCGATCAAACCATAAGCCCTGTCCTCCCAGATCAGGACAACCAGATTCAGCCCCAGTCTCCTGGCTGTCTCCAGTTCCTGGAGATTCATTAAGAACCCACCGTCGCCGCAGAGGGCCAGTACTCTTCGGTCGGGGTGAACCAACTGCGCTCCGATGGCTGCGGGCAGGGCGAAGCCCATGGAGCAGAAACCATTGGAAATCAGGCAGGTATTTGGCCGGTCGCAGTGGTAGTATCTGGCCGTCCACATCTTGTGGGCCCCCACATCACTGACCAGGATATCTCCCTCACCCATAACCTCTCTGACATCCCAGATTATCTTCTGCGGCCGGATGAGCCCCCTGGACTTGTCGTCCTTGTACTGTTGGAAGTCTTCCAGCATATTTGCGCGCATTTCCTGCTGGGAGGAGAGATCGAATTCAGGGAGGCCCCTTTTCTCCAGACCCCTGTTCATCATTTCCAGATTCTTCCGGAGATCACCCACAACTTCGAGGTCCACCCGGTAGTAATCGTCCGCTTCGGCAGGCAGAAAGTCCAGATGAAGGATTTTGACCGGACGCAAGCATTGATTCCAGATGGCCGGGGGATACTCTACCAGGTCATAGCCGAGGGTAATGACGAGGTCCGCCTCGTTGACCGCATCCCAGGTAAAATCCCTGGTCTGCAGACCAATGGTGAACAGGCAGTATGGGGATTTTCTGGGAAGCACCCCTTTGCCCATGAAGGTGCTGACCACTCCGATTCCGGTTTTTTCAGCAAATTGCTGAAGGGCTGAAGAGGCCCGGCCGCGGATCACACCATTGCCTGCCAGGATAATCGGTTTCCGGGAATTGAGGATGAGGGTGAGGGCCTGGTCGATGACTTCACTGTCTGCTGCCGGTGGCTTGGCAGGATGAAGGGGAATGGGCTGGTTGTCCACCTCCAGGGCAGCGATATCGTCGGCCAGTTCAATGTGACTGGCCCCGCTTTTCTGAGTCTGGGCCTGCTGGAAGGCCTTCCTCACTACTTCCGGAATGTTGCGGGGATGGCGGATGGGTTGAGCCCATTTGGTGATGGGACGAAACAGCCCGACGACATCCATGCTCTGGTGGCTCTCTTTGTGCTGGCGGGTTGAGTCGGCCTGCGCGGTAATGACTACCAGGGGGGACCGGTCCATGTTGGCGTCTGCCACCCCGGTTACCAGGTTGGTTGCTCCTGGGCCTAAGGTGCCCAGACATACTCCGGCCTTGCCAGTCAGTCTGCCGTAGGCATCTGCTATGAAAGCGGCCCCCTGTTCATGGCGGCAGAGAATGAACTGGATAGCCGAATTTTCCAGGGCTCTCAAAAAATGGGCGTTTTCCTCACCGGGCACCCCGAAGATATATTCAACACCTTCATTTTCAAGGCATTTGACAAACAGTTCCGAAGCTTTCAAGTAATCCTGTTTCCTTCTGTTTTACCGCGGTAAGGTAGAAATTTTATTTTATTTAAATATCTCAGGCTGCTTTCAAGAGTTGACGGCCGGAACCTTGGTCGGAAGTATTCACAATAACCACTTCGATATCGGGAAACAGTTTCCTGGCATAATTTTTCAGCTCTCTGCCCCCCCCAAATCGGAGAGATGAGGATCTGCTATAACCATGTCAGCCTTTGATTCCTGCAGCATGTCAATAGCTTCGACCCCGCTGGCGGCTACCTGGCAGTGATAGCCATGAAACCTGAGAAGATTGGCCACCATACAGCGCCAGTTATCGTTTTCACCGACAACAGGAATGCTGAATTCGTTTTTCGACCTATCCGCATTCGCTGGGCAAAATCTTCTTTCCGCCATTTTCTCTTTCCCCATTTTTGGTTTTATCTTGTGATTTTTATATATAAGCACCTCTAACGATTATATTTTTAAGCTTAAATATCTGTCTGGGGTCGAGCCTTGAAAAACGTATGCCGTAACGCATCCGGAAGCAACCCTGATATCTTCCGGCAGGGAGAGCCGGGATCCTGTGTTCATAAACAATCATTGAGTCGAGGTCGGTTTCCATAATTTCTCCCCTCTCGAACAGCAGGTCAAGGGTCTCTTCAGGTATGCCAAAGTTATGAGGATCTGTTTCCCGGCCTCTATGAAGAAGAGACAGGAAAGAAATTCCTCCAAGACTTATATCAAGAACCTGGCCATAACTTTTTCCCCGGAAGGCCATGATTTTTCTCTTGCACTGAAAGCGGCGATAGATTCGTCTGCTGTCTTGATAGTCAGAACTGGAGGTGTAGAAAAAATCAGCAATGGGAACCTGTTGTTTACTGGTGGATTGGCTGAGAAAGTGCATTAATTTTTTGAAGGCTGATACCGGTAAATTTTTCTTCTGATCATATCTATTTTGATTATCATTAAAGATATCAATTTAAAAAAAGTTACTTATTTTATTGCTCAGGTTGTTTTTAGGATGTTCTCATGTCAACAGCTCTATCTAAATGATTAGCTGGCAATTAAATATTTCTCTGGAGCTCATTATTCGGGAATCATCGCGATCTCTTTCTGTTTTCAGAAAAGAGGGATTAGTTTTAAAAACATAAAGACCCCGCCTGACCTTCAGCGGGGCCTTTCCTTTCTATTGTATCTCGCGTGGTTGAGAGATTTTACTGCATGCAGACAATGCGCCTTGTCCACGATATCTCTTTAGCCACCGAAGTCATAGTCGAAAAGCACATTTTGGGCGTCTTTCCACCTCTTGTTGAGGTCGTCCATTTTGGAATTGATCTCCTCACGCTTGGGATTCCATTCTGTGGGGCACTGGGTCTGGAGTTCGTTAATGCGTTCTTCGAGATCAGATACCAGAATGTTGAGTTCCCCGATATGCTTGAAGACCTTTTCTTTATCGCCGGTGGGGAGCTGTTCCATTTTGCGGAGATAATCGTAGAGTTTGGCTTTCCAGCCGGTCAGCTCGGCGTTGACGTTACTGCAGTAATCCTTGACTTCCATTGCCATAGTTATGCCTCCTGTTTTTCATTTTTTCTCATTTTCGATCCTGAAAAAAGCTGGGTCGTGCATCAGGATCGAGCCTTCTTAACGATATTTACAGTTTATGGAAAGATCTTTATGAAAGTCAATGGCAAAATCGGAATAAAATGTGACCGGGAAAGGATTGATGCTTGATTGATGGAGAGAGAGCAAATGATGGTTGGTGATGATTGGGAATCTTTTTTCTTCTTCAGACCTCATGAACCTCGGTTGCGAGGTGTGTCTGAAAGAGAAGGGCGGCTGAAATCGGATGGGCGCCAGGATCCTGCGGACCAGAAGAGGTGTGATCCCCTGTTTCAGGGAACTGAAAAACGGACCGGTCACGAAAATGTATTCCGGTCCGTTTTCTCTTCAGTGAGGTCGTTCACCTTAGCAGCATTCCTGCATAATATAGTGGTCGCCCCGGACGTTGGCGAACTCGATGCCGTCAAGCTGGGGAAGACCGGCGAGCTTCCAGGCAAGCATCGGGTTGACGAACTCTTCATTCAGGCATTCCCGGGGTTTATCCAGGTTTTTGCAGACATAATTGAGAATCGGAAAAAAGTTGAATTTCTGATAGTATTCGCGCATGAAGCGGATAATTTCCAGTTTGTCATCATCGAGAGGAGCCACTCCTTCCCTCTCGGCAAGTTTGCGGGCTACATCCACGTCCCAGTCTTCTGAATTAACCAGAAAGCCTTGATCGTCGAGTTCAACATTTTTGTTGCCAACCTGAATAGTTTCCATACTCTGTCCTCCTTTTATAGCGCATGTAGTACTTTTAAACAATTTGTTTCCCGATCTCGGAATCAGGATGAAGAACCCGGGTCGGTCTTTCCGCTCGACAAGCCCAGATTATCCATCATATCTTCAACTTCGTCAAAACCTTCCTGATAAAGTTTCTGCTCATCAGGAGCCAGATGCTGCAGCAGCCGCAGGAATTCTCCGGCATGCACCCTTTCCTCATCGGCAATATCAATAAGCACGTCCCGGGCCAGCGGATCATCGGTGCTTTCGGCCAGCTGCATATATAGCTGGATGGCTTCAAATTCGGCGGCTATGGAGAAACGGACAGCTCGAATCAGTTCTTCTCTGGTCAGTTTGCGATCGTTCTTAAGTCCGGCAAACGGATTTCCGAAATCAGGCATATTCATTCCTTTACCTGAACAGGTAGTTGAACTGCAGAGTTGATGGGATAAAATCTGAGCAAGATAATTAGGTTGTCCCTGTCCGCACCCGATGCAGGTTCGGCAGGCCCGTCTCTATCCTTATTTTAGGAAAAATTTTCTATTGAGGTCAATAGGAAATGATAGCTCAGTGGTTAATCTATCCCGGTTTTTCTCCGTGCCCGACAAAGCAAGTTGTTGACTTAAGCTCTGATTTTCTGTAACATTTTCAATATGATTGCCTCTCTTTAGAGGGGTTTGTCCTTTTACCCTTTTTTCTCGCAATTTTTTGCATAAAGGATGGACTAAGTGAAAAACAGACGCAGCTGTGTTCTTATATTACTGGACGGGCTTGGCGATCGTTCCCATGACGAGCTTGGCGGACTCACACCTCTCCAGGCTGCCCGTACTCCTGCTCTTGATTATCTGGCCGCCAGGGGAGCCAATGGTCTTTTTCATGCTAGTACTCCCGGTATGGCTTTGCCCAGTGAAAATGCCCATTATGCCATGTTCGGCTACCAGGAAGACGAGTTTCCGGGCCGTGGTCTTCTCGAAGCCCTGGGAGCGGGGGTCACTGTGGATGAGAAGACAGTGGTCATGCTCGCTCATTTTGTCTCTGTTAATCTCCGGGGCAATATCCTGGAATTGGCTGCAGACCGTCCTGTGGCCACAGATGACGAAGTGCGGAAACTGCTTGACGCCCTGCCCTTTTCCCGATCCGCTCCGATTTCGGTTGCCTACCATCAGACCAAGGGCCTGGATGGGATCTTGACCATGCGGGGGAACGTCTCTGCCCTTATTACAGACGTTGATTGTCTGCAGATCGGCTCTCCCCTTATTGAGCCCAGACCATTGAGGGGCTCTGAAGACGATCATGCCGCCCGGTCAACGGCTGCTGCTCTAAAAGATTATCTGGCCTCCTGTTTTCAGAGGTTGGACAAACACCCCGTAAACGCAAGTCGGAAAAAGAAGAGACTTCCCCATGTGAATGCCCTGGTGACCCAGAGACCCGGAAAATGGCGCGAGATCGAATCCTTCTCCAGCAGATGGGGACTCAGGGGGCTTTCCGTCTCGTCAGGTATCATGTATCATGGTCTGGCCAGATTCCTGGGGATGGATTTGATGACGGCAACCGACAGCGGGGAGCCGGGAAATGATCTGGCTGAAAGGTTGAAGAATATTCTGGTGATGAAGGCGGACTACGATTTTTTCCATGTTCACAGCAAGGCCCCTGATCAGGCCGCTCACACCAAGAACCCGATGGAAAAGGTCAAAGCCATAGAATCTCTGGACCACGGTATAGGGAAGGTCCTGGATTTGTTTTTGGATCAGGAAACGGTGCTGGTTATTGCGGCGGATCACTCGACTCCCAGTTCCGGCCCCCAGGTGCATTCCGGTGAAGAGGTTCCAATATCGGTGAACGGGCCGGGGATCAGAAAGGACCGGGTGGAAGTCTTTGATGAGGTGAGCTGTGCCCAGGGTTGTCTGGGCCAGACCAGGGGAAAGGATTTCATGCCCATGGTCCTGAACTGGCTGGATCGGGCTAAACTTCATGGATTGAGGGATACCCCGGATGACCAGCCCTATTGGCCCGGCAGGAGGGAGCCTTTCACAATCGGGGAGTAAAGGGAGACTTATTTTATGGCACAAGTTGAGACAGGAGTCATCCATGGTCGGTTTCAGGTGCTCCACAATGATCATCTGAAATACCTTCTGGCCGGCAAGGCGAACTGTCGGCACCTAGTTGTGGGAATAACCAATCCCGATCCCACTCTGACCGGAGAAGATGAAGCCGACTCCTCCCGAAGCAGCAAGGAAGCAAACCTTCTTACCTATTATGAACGACACCGGCTGGTCAGAGAATCGTTGCACGAGTCGGGTGTGGGGCTGGAAGAATTCTCCGTGGTTCCTTTTCCGATAAATTTTCCGGAACTCTATGTCTATTATGTTCCCCTGGACGCCGTTTTTTACCTGACCATCTATGATGAATGGGGAGAAAGGAAGCTGAAAATGTTCCGGGAAAGAGGCCTGGAGACCGAAGTTCTGTGGCGGAAACCGCTCCCGGAAAAAGGACAGAGTGCATCGCAGATCAGAAAGCAGATGACAGAGGGGGGTCCCTGGCAGGATATGCTCCCTTCGGCCTCCGCGAGACTCCTGAAGGAATTCGGCTTGGTGGAACGGCTGCGCTCAATCAGAAGTTAGGCTGCGGAAGTCTGCAGAAGTTCCCGACGGTCAGAGTCTGCCAGTCAAGTCACACTGCCAAAAACTGACTGCTGACAACTGCTGAATTGTTTCCACCGCAATGGCGCCGGAAAAGCGGGAAAAAGGCAGGGCAGGTGAGATTAGAAATAGGTCCCTTTAAGGATGAGACTTTTTATCTTGAAATACTGTTTCGATGACAGGCCGGTGAAACGAACGCCGTAATACTTACGGTAGCAGGAGGTCTTGATTTCATCTTCTCTGACGGGAACGTGATAGGTATAGACAACTTCCACCGGGAGATCGGAGACGGTAACTCCCTGCTGCTGGTATACTACGTCCAGTTCTTCTTCCTTCCCAGTTTCGTCCACCTCAGCATACCCGGCGTCGCGGGTAACGGCCGAGAAGGAGAAGCCTCCGAGACTTATATCCTCGAGGCTCCCGTATTTGCTGTCATAAAAGACCATCAATCCCCTCCTGCAGGGAAAGCGCCGGTAATTCCTTTTTTCTCCCCGGCTTCCCCTTCTCTCCATATAGTAGAAGTTTGTGCGGAGGAAGTTTGTAAGGTGCCGTCTTTTCATGAGAGGATATTTCTGTGTGGAATTTTGTATGGCTCATTCCACCCGATGGAGCATGACAGGTGGAGGTGATTTTCTGGCTTGGTTAATCGCTTTATTGAGAGAATTCGGAAGCGCGTTCAGTCAGCAATGTATTGTAAAATAATATATTTGTTAGCTACTTCAATCAAGCAATAAAAATCTACGGTTAGCGATTTCCGTTCTGTGTTCATTGTAACTGATTAATTTAGCTGAAAATAGTTATTGGAGCATTTATTACCGGGCTCGGAGGAAAATCCTGTTCCCCAAATCAGAACCCTGATCAGGCCTATGGATTCAGTGGAATCTATCGGTATTATCACTTTGACAGAGCCTTCCGGCCATAGCAAGGTAGAGGGTTGAATCAGGCGGATAAACGGTAATTTCATAAAATTCTTGAAGTTCTTCAGCAGGCTTTGGTTGGTCAATAGAGCCAGGAGGGGATCTATGGTGAAGAAAGTGGTCGACTGCCGGGGGATGAACTGCCCTGAACCCGTTCTGCGTAGCCGAGACGCCCTTTCAGCCATAAAAGAAGGTGTCGTTGAGGTTGTGGTGGACAACGATGGTTCCAGGAACAACGTAGAGAGATTTGCTGCCGGTCAGGGCTGTCAGGTATGGTCTGATAGAGAAGGGGATGATTACAGGATACGGATTACGAAGTCGAGGGAAGACCAGCCTGCTTCCGGGATATCACCGGAAGCATTTTGTCGTCCCGCCGGACTGGAAGGTGGAGGGCTTGTTTATCTCATCACCTCCAACAGCATGGGGCGAGGGGATGATGAGCTGGGCTGGGGACTGATGCAGACTTTTATCCACACCATCAGAGAAGTGCAGCCTCTTCCAGCCAGAATATTTTTTTACAACAGCGGCGTACTCCTTACCTCCAGAGAATCCGGCTCCATCAAGATCTTGAAGGAGCTGGAAGAAAAGGGAGTGGAGATACTCTCCTGCGGGACCTGTCTTGATTACTTCAACAAGACTGATTCCCTGCTGGTCGGTGGCCTGACCAATATGTATGCCATTCTGGAGAGCATGGTCAAGGCCGACAAGCTTGTCAGTCCTTAACGGACTCCCCGCCGTTTCGGTCTGACCTGGCCTATCCGGTCGATAAATCGTTTAAGGACCGTAAAATACATCGCTCCCGTAATCTGGAAGATATCGTTGTGTCCCGCCCCGGGAACTATCTGGAGCTCTTTTTGACGGGCCGGACATTCAGCATGGAGTAGGGAGCCATTGGCCAGCTCAACCAGGTCGTCTTTTTGGCCGTGGATCAGGTAGACCGGACAGGTAACCATTCTCATCTTGTCCAGATTGCGGAAACAGTCGTTTTCCGTAAGAGAGGATCCCCCGACATCGACTCCTATGTTTTTGAATACCGGCAGGGTCTCGGCGAAGGCGGAATCCAGAAGCAGTCCCTTAACGGTTTCCGGGTAAAGAGCTGCCAGTTCTATGGCCGGGGCCGAGCCCAGGGATCTGCCCATAACCAGAAGCGGCCCGGAACGGCTCATCTCCGCCAGCCTTTTACCAACTGGCTTTAAAATGAGGTGGGCATCGTTCATCATGGCGGTGGCGGTGGGAACCCCGGTGCTCAGCCCGTAGCCCCGATATTCCACGGCAATGAAAGACATGCCAGCACCTGTGAAGCCGGAGGCGGTATCTTCATAATCGGCAACCGTTTCTCCGTTACCATGGAAAAAGAGGATATTGACGGCTTCCTTACCCTCGGCCATGTGGTAGCGGAGATGTATTTGTTCACCGTCCGGGGTGTCGATTATCTGATCCTCCTTGGAGGGGGCAGGGTTTTCGGCCCTTTGGGGCTGGAAGATAAAGGCCAGGTACTCCGGCCTGTCCATTTTTTCGTAGCTATAGGGTGATTCCATTATCAGTCCTCGAAGAAAGTGCTGTTGTCAGACTTTTTTATGCTGCAGGTTGTCATGAACTGCGGGTATCGGCAGCGGAACCCGTCCGGATTGATTCTTCCTGCTGCAGACGATTCAGGGCCTGTCTGGCAAGCTGGCCCACGGTGGTGGTAAAAAGGCTGCGGTTTTCATAAAGCGTGATTTGGGCTTCCAGGTCGATGAATTGCTCCAGGTGGGGAGCAGCTTCAGATATTCCCAGGATGCCGAAGTTCCGGCAGGCCAGTCCCGCGACCCGCAGATCAGGAGATTCGAGATAGGTGGTCAGGTAACCGTCGGCATCATACTTCAGGAGCAGCTCCGGCCGTATCGATCCCAGCCGGCCTAAAGCCCACATAAGACCCTGCTGCTGGACAGGATGCTCGAGAAAATTTTCCTCCCGCATGTAGGAAACAAGCAGGTTGCTGTATTCCCTGGCCAAGTCCTGATTAATCGCCAGAATTTCCCCCATGGCTTCAACCATTCCCCAGCCTATCCCCCCTGATTCCTCGTTCAGATTCCATAGGATGCGTCTCATCATGACCCGGGCCGATTCCATATCTTCCCGAGCCAGCCTGTGCATCAGTTCACCCATCAGGGACACGGCATGCCATTTTTTCTTTTCATCCGTATTGTACAGTTCGGCCATCAGGGTGGAGATTGTTTTTTTAAGAGGATAGTCGGCAGTTGCCCGGAGAGTGTGATCCAGATCGTCGTCCGCCAGAAGGGACTTCAAATTTTTTTTGATCTGTCTTTCCTGCATGCCCGTTTTGTCTGTTGTTATGCCTTCAGCTGATAGCGGGATTCCATAAAAAAACCGCCGAATAATGCGGCGGTTTTTTGTACCCGGAGCTCAATCGGGTTACCCTTTTATCAGATCGGGTGGAAGTCCGGTTGTTTATTCCCCCTTAGCCGGAGGAGTGAAAACTCTTTTGCCCAATTCCTGGTCCAGGGCAAACAGTCCGCTTTTGTCGTCTCCGATGAGGCGAAATTTGCCGAGCACATCACCGGCGGTGGCTTCTTCTTCAACCTGCTCCGAGACAAACCACTGCAGAAAGATATGGCTGGCATGATCCTTTTCTTCCAGGGCAAGATTGACCAGGTCGTTGATCAGGGAAGTAACTTTTTCTTCATGTTTGAGAACCTCCTCGAAAACTTCCAGAGGGTTATCCCAATCGGTCCGGGGCTGGTCGATCGCCAGCATTATGGCCCTGCCGCCCCGTTCGTTAATAAAATCATATATCTTGATGGCATGGTAGAGTTCTTCCTGGGCCTGGGCTCTCATCCAGTTGGCGCAACCCGGAAGACCAGTGGATTCGAACCAGGAATTCATGGAAAGATAAAGATAGGAAGAAAAAAGTTCCCAGTTGACCTGCTTATTAAGAGCTTCGGCCATTTTTTCACTCAGCATGATTCGTTTTCTCCCAATGTAATTCTATAAGGTAATATCCAGTCATTTTATTGATTGTCTTCGACTTTTTGGCATCCTGGGCACACCCCTCTGAATTCAAGGGAATGACCGGTTATCCGGTAGTCAGTGCTTTGCTGGGCTTCGCTCTCAAAGTCGGTGTTAAACGAGACATCCAGGTCAGCAACTTTGCCGCATTCCTGACACCTTACGTGAGGATGACTACTGGTGTCTGCATCAAACCGCTTCTGGGTGCCTCCCACATTGATTTTTTGGATTATTCCGGCATCGGAAAGGAGTTCAAGATTGCGATACACCGTGCCCAGGCTTATCTTGGCCATTTTGTCGCGCACCATGTAATAAAGATCATCCGCCGTAGGATGTGTCTTGACCTTGCTCAGGGCGTCAAGGATGATCTTCCTTTGTTTGGTCATCCTGATTATGGGGCTGTCTCCGTTCATAACGACTTTCTTATAGTTTTATTTTTAATGAACTCTGCCTAAAATTTTGACAGGGCAATTCGAATGTACCAGAATAGTAATGCAATTGTATCATAGCAACTGTTTCTTGACAAAGAATTACGGCAATGATAATTCCTATAAAATAAATAATAATTATTACTACTAAAGTCAATGGGCTAATTCTTATCCCCTGTATACTCGTAGATAGTAGCTAATTTTGCCAGACTTGCAAGAGTGTTTTTGAAGGGGCAGCTTCAAATATAGCCATGTCTGCCGTCCATCCAGGCTGTTTTGATTCTGGAGAGAATGATAACTTATTGATATATTAAGGTAAAATTGTGTCGTCTTAACGTAACAGGAGGAATCTATGAAACCGATAGAACTGATGAAGGATATTTACTGGGTCGGAGCTCTGGACTGGTCCCTGCGGGACTTCCATGGATATTCCACCGAAAAGGGATCAACCTATAATGCTTATCTGATCATAGATGACAAGATCACCCTTGTAGATACGGTCAAGAGCAGCCATAAGCTGGACCTTGAACACCGGATACGCAATCTGATCGATCCCAGAGAAATAGATTATATCGTGGTTAATCACGTGGAAATGGATCACTCCGGCTCCCTGCCCGAGATGGTCGAACTGATAGAACCCGAAAAGATAATCTGTTCAAAAATGGCTCATAAGGCTTTGGTCCAGCACTTTCACCAGGAAGACTGGCCCTATGAGATAGTCGAATCAGGAAGTGAATTGAGCCTGGGGAGGAAGACCCTTTCCTTTTTGGAAACCAGAATGCTGCACTGGCCAGACAGCATGTTTACTTATGTCAAGGAAGACAAGCTTCTTTTCTCCAGTGACGCCTTTGGTCAACATTATGCCACCAGTGAGCGTTTCGATGATGAGGTGAACAATACGGAACTGATGCACCAGGCGGCTAAATACTATGCCAATATCCTGACACTTTATTCTCCCCTGGTGGAAAAGCTCCTTAAAAAGGTGGCGGAAATTGGTCTCGATATCAACATGATAGCCCCTGATCACGGTCTTATATGGCGCGGAAATCCCGGTCAGATAATTGATGCATACGACCGGTGGAGCAGCCATGAGAGCCTGGGCAATGTCCTGGTGATCTATGATACCATGTGGGAAAGTACGGAGAAGATGGCCAAGGCGGTGGCTGACGGTATTGAGGAAGAAGGAGTCAGCATCCAGCTTTTTAACTTGAAGGTCAATCATCGTAGTGATGTGATGACCGAGGTCCTCCAGGCCGGGGGGATAGTGCTTGGATGCCCTACACTCAATAACGGCATGCTGCCCAGGATGGCGGATTTTCTCATGTACATGAGGGGGCTGCGTCCTGCCAACAAGGTGGGAGCCGCCTTCGGCTCCTTCGGCTGGAGTGGTGAATCGGTCAAGCTCTTGAACGAGGCGATGGAAGAGATGAAGTTCGAAATCATCGATCCGGGAATAAGGGTCAAATATGTCCCCGGTCACGAGCAGCTCAAGGAGTGCCGGGAGTTGGGCAACCGGATCGCCAGGGAAATAAGGGGAAGGCAGGAGCAGTAAACTATGACTTCTTCCGAATGAAAAACCTGCCCCCTCACTTAAGAGGGAGAGAGGCACGAAGGTTATCGTGCCTCTCTCCTGTCAACCTTCTGAATACAGAAATCCGCTTATTCCGCCGACATCCCGGTTAGTGACCGCCGCTGACAAGTCCGCTGGCAGCCAGTAACAGGATAAGTACCTCCAGAATGGAAAGTCCTGCATAGAGCTTATCACCTTCCTTGATCAGGGTCGGGACAATGGCGATGTAGCAGAAAATGGTTACTGCGGCCAGGAAGGCTATCCCTATGAGATTGAGGTAGTCACCGTGGCTGACCAGGGACAGCCAGTTCCACTGGTCCGGAGTCTCTTCAATGGCATCGTAGTTGGCGGTAATTGCCTGCAGGTATTCATGGGCAGGCATTGAGTAATACTGGTCCAAATCCTGAACCGGTATGGCGGGTTTCATAATACCGAATACATAAAGGGCGAAGAAGACGAATAAGATAACCATGCCGATCTTCATGCCGATATCGAGTATGTTGCCATACAGGACCTGCTCTTTGGTTGCTGTTGTTGCATTTGCTTCAGCCATAATTTTTCCTCCTGATATGCGTTGATCCTGTCTTTTTAGCCTATCATGTCTGCAGCCGGATGGACAGGGGAAGCTGCGGCAGGCTGAATCTGTTCAATAACTTCGCTGTGATGTTGAGGCTCGTCTGCAGCCATATTTTTTTCCTGATAGGCGCTCCAGCCTGCCATCAGCGATTTGATTCCGGCAAAAAGAAGGATCGCTATAACTACCCAGCGGACAACAACCGGCTTGGTTACCTTGAGAAGGCGTACACCGATAAAGGAACCGAGCATGATACCGATAACCGAAGGAACGACCATCATGGGAATAATGCAGCCGTTGGTGAAATACGTCCAGGCCGCGGAGGTATCGGTGATACTGAGCAGGAATTTGCTGGTTGCTACACTGATCTTGATGGGAGCGCCCATTACCAGGTTTAGTACCGGAACGTTGGCCCAACCCGCTCCCAGACCGAACATTCCGGCAATCAGGCCTATAAAGATGAAGAGAAAGAGCCCCAGAGGGGTGCGGTGAATTTTCCAGTCAATCTCCTGGCCGCTGCTCTGGTCGGTAAAGACACCGAAGATTCTCATGGAGGATGAAAGGGCATCGGACTTGGGAACATCGGGTACTTCTGATTTTTTGGCGGTGACCATAACTACGACAATGAACATGATGACAATGCCGAGCAGGCCCTTGGTCAGGTATTCGGGCATGCCCAGTCCCAGCTTGGCCCCGAGAATGGCGCAGGTCGAAGCGACAAGTGCAACCGGTATGGCCAGACGCAGGTTGGCCATTCCAGACCTCAACAGGCCGGGTCCTGCGGCAAGTGCTCCTGAAAGGGCGACCAGCAGGCCGGCCCCCCTGACAAAGTCCATGTGGAATGGGAAAAAACTGAAGCTGCCGATAATGGGGACAAAGAGAACACCTCCACCGACACCTCCCAGCACAGCAAAGATACCCATTACAAAAGTAATGATGAAAAGAATGAGGGGCCAGAACCACCAGGCATACTCGCCGGTGGCCGCGGCCGTCGCAGCTGCGGCTTCAGGCCCTCCGTTTGCAGCCAGGGCCAGGGCCGGCAGGAGAAGGAGAGAGCCTGCCAGGGCCAATCCTCCCGTCTTCATGATTTTTGGTAACATTAATAGTTCCTCCTTTTAAGGCTGATCTTTTACTCTGCCCCCTTTCCACCGGCGGACCAATCCCTTATCATTTCGAGCGAAGGGAGGATTCTATTCTTGGGGCGGTCAGCCCCCTTCAGCTTCCTCGCTTCGACCTAAATGACAGTTTTTGACGGATTTCCCTGAAACGGGCGAAATGCTAAGCGCACCGATTGCCGAAAATTGCGGCATTGGAAAGCCGGGGCTGGAAAAGGTGAGTGCAGAGTCCGGTTAATAATGAGAATTTCCCACTTGCTTTACCCCGTTGAAATAAACTACTAAGACATAATGCGACCTGCTATTAATTTCAAGGGGAAATAAAAAAAACTTGTCCAGTTGCATAGAGTGGTGAGGAAGTAATCCGGGGAATAAAAAGAATAAGCAGTGATTAGCGGATTACCGGGCCGGGTTGCAACCGGAAATTCTCCTGCGGATTTATATCCAGAGCATGAATACGAGGTGCCTATGGAAGACGATAGTATTAATGAACTGATAGAGACGGTGGCGGAATATGTCCGGGAAGTCGATACACCTGTAGTCGATCTGATCGCCGTTCAGAGCAGGGATCCCTACAGGATTCTCGTCGCTACCATTCTTTCGGCCCGGACCAGGGATGGAGTGACGGCAGAGGCCGCGAGCAAACTGTTTAGGGAAGCTCCTGATCTGAAGCATCTGGCAAAACTTTCCAGAGGGAGAATAGAGAAGCTTATTTATCCGGTCGGATTTTTCAGAAACAAGGCCGGATATCTGAAAGAGCTTCCCGAATCCCTGGAGCAGTTCGGGGGTCGGGTTCCCGGCGAGGTTGAGGACCTCATGCGTCTTCCCGGGGTCGGACGTAAAACAGCTACCCTGGTGGCCGCCGTGGCCTTTGAGAAAGATGAAATATGTGTTGATACCCATGTTCATCGGATCATGAATATCTGGGGCTATGTGGAGACCGGGACTCCTTTTCAGACAGAAAAAGCCCTGCGGGAAAAGCTGCCGAAAAAATACTGGAGGACAATTAATTCCAATCTGGTCAAATTCGGTCAGGCCGTATGTAAACCGGTGGCGCCTCACTGTGACAGGTGTCCCGTCAATGCCCTCTGTCCCAGAATCGGGGTGACCCCAAGGCGCCCTCCTACCCGTGTGTCCAGTAGACAAAAATCCAGTCTCACGCTGATTTCCTGGAATGTCAACGGCGTCAGGGCGGCGGCCAAAAAAGGATTCAGAGAGGTAATAGAAGAAATCTGTCCCGATGTTGTCGCCATTCAGGAAACCAAGGTCCAGGAGGATCAGCTTCCGGAAGAACTGGCGCAAATACCGGGCTACTCATCCTATTGGTTTGGAGCGGAAAGAAAAGGGTATTCCGGCGTAGCTGTCTATACCCGTCTGGAACCTCTCCGGGTACTTAAGGGATTGGAAGAGGAGGATTTCGACCGGGAGGGAAGGGTGCTCACCCTGGAATTTGAAGACTTCTTCCTGGTCAATGTCTATTTCCCGAACAGCGGTGAAGGTCTCAAGCGTCTGCAGTACAAGCTGCGTTTTGATGAAATCTTCCTCTCCTATGTTGAGAAACTGCGGAACCGGAAATCCGTGGTGATCTGCGGGGACTTTAATGTGGCCCACAAGGAGATTGATCTTGCCAATCCGTCGAGAAATGAGCATAACGCCGGTTTTACCCAGGAGGAGCGTCTGTGGATGGATAACTTCCTGGCTTCCGGGTTCGTTGATACCTTCCGGATGTTCACCGAGGGAGCTGGGCATTATACCTGGTGGAGCTACCGGTTCAATGCCAGGTCCAGGAATATAGGCTGGCGTATCGATTATTTCTGTGTCGATGAAGCCAGCAGGGATAGAGTGGAAGGCAGTTTCATCCTGAATCAGGTGATGGGATCAGACCATTGCCCGGTTGAGCTGAAATTCGCCGTCCGGAGGCCGTAATCTCTTTTCATTTTATCAGTCTGCGCTTCAGCAGAACGGCAGCAAGCGTCGTGGCTGCAGCTGCCCCCAGGCAGACCGCTGTGACCTGCAGGGGCCAGACGGAGGTGAATTCACCGTAACAGAACGCTCTGGCCAGATTCACCATCGGGGTAAGAGGCAGAAACTGGAGGATGAAACCGGTTGTCTCCGGCAGGCTGTTGAGAGAATAGAATATGCCTGAAAAAAGAAAGAGCGGGGTCAGGAAGAGGGAGACGAAATAGTTGAAAAACTCGTAGCTTGCAGCCAGGGAGCTCATGATCAGCCCCAGGGCGGCAAACATGAGTCCCTCGATAAAAAGGATCGGTAGAAAAAAGATGATCCATCCCGAGGGAATCAGACCGAAGAGGGGAAGGGCCAGGAGCATTATCACCCCGGAAAGCAGGCCCTTGCAAGCCCCCCAGATAACCTCTCCTACCGCCAGTTCGGTGGCGGAAACCGGGCTCATCATAATGCCGATAAAGGTGCTCTGGGTGGCCAGCCTTGTATAGGAGCCATAGGTGGCTTCAAAAGCGGCGCTGTACATCACGGCTGAAGCGGTGAGGCCGGGAGCAATAAACTGCAGGTAGTTGTGTCCTTCTATTTCAGTGATGGTCCGACCCAGACCGTATCCCAGGGCCAGAAGGAAAAGAAAAGGCTGCCCCAGGTTGCCGATCAGACTGGCGATCATGTTTTTGCGCCATACTTTGGCGTTGCGCCGGGTTACCCTCAAGGCACCGATCAGTTTCATTACAGTATTCTCTTTTGTTTTTTAAATATCCTGCGTGGCTGGCATTATTTGCCAAAAAAATAAATCGTCTCTTGTTCTTGTTTCCCGGACATTGAGAAAGTGGGTGACGGCTCGAGGGCCTAATTTCAATTTCGATTTGGAGTAATCACTATGCTTCCTGCAGAGATCTGCCGGTCAGTTGGATAAAGAGGTCTTCCAGATTAGCCGGGCGGCGCAGCCAGGTGTCACTCTTCCTGACTTTATCCTCCAGTTCGGCGCATTGCCTGCCCGTGTAAATGAAGAGACCGTCAGTCACTCTTTCTATGGTGGCCTGGCATTCCCGGGCTATGGCCTCCAGCTTCTTCAGGTTTTCAGGCCGGTCGTGGACCTCAAAGACGTCAATGCCCACCATGTCGGTTATCAGTTGCTGGGGTTCCCCCTGGGCCACGATTTCTCCGTGGTTGAGAACCACCACCCGGTCGCTGAGCCGGGAAACTTCGTCCATATAATGGCTGGTCAGCAGCATGGTTACTCCCTTGTCTTTAAGGGACTGCAGTCGCTGCCAGATCAAATATCTGGCCTGAGGATCAAGGCCCACTGTCGGTTCGTCCAGAATCAGAAGCTCCGGCTCATGGATCAGGGCCCTGGCCAGCAGAAGCCGGCGGCGCTGACCCCCTGACAGGTGGTGAATTACTTCATGCCGCCGGTTTTCCAGGGCAAAGAAATCCAGTAATTCTCTGCTTCTTTTCAGGGCCGCTTCCAAGGACAGGCCATAGTAAGAGCCGTAGGTCTGGAGATTTTCCTCCACGGTCAGGTCGGGGTCCAGCGTATCTTCCTGTGGTGAGATTCCGAGACGCGACTTGACCTGTTTTTCATTGCCGGGAACCGATATCCCCAGGACCTCAAGTTCACCCGAAGTTATGGTGGCAAGGCCGAGCAGCATATTGATGATGGTGGTCTTCCCAGCCCCATTCGGCCCCAGCAGTCCAAGACATTCACCCTTGTTGACGGTGAAGTTGACCTTATTGACCACGGGCTGGCCGGAGTAAGTCTTTACCAGATCAATGGCCTTGATTATATGTTTTTCGGTGGACATCAATTGGCCGTTGTCATTAAAGGAGTAGAGAGGAAGATCTTCAGTCCCCGAAGAAACATTTCCACCGAAATCGCTGTAAGAA
>JBEPXR010000006.1:0-33943 GCA_041641775.1 Desulfobia sp.
AGACAGGCAGCTGATATGACTGCTGCTATTTTTGATGGGAGAAAGACAATCAGGGAAACGATTCCGCGGCCCAGTAAACAGATCGCCTTTATCAATCTGGAAGCGGCCGAGCACCTGGGCATTCCTGTCCATTTCAGAGCCCTTGAGACTGTTGATCTGGTAGTTCAATGATCGTGATACCGAATGGCTGAAGCACCTCTCCTGCATATTAAGTCAGTCAGGAGTATTTTCCTGATCCTGATGGCAGCCCTGATCCTCACCATCTCCCTACCCCTACTTTTTTCGGGAATAAGCCTGATGAACAGGCTTACCTATCAACTCGGCACCGAAATACTGACCCAGAGACTTGACGCCCTGATCAACCCTGTTGACAGAAATTATCAGAAGCTTCAGCGGATTGGCCTGGAAGACAGTTTTATCCATCGCCGCCAGATCAGGGAAATGGCCCTTGAACGGTTCGCCGGATATACCTACAAGAAAAGTGGGGCTGTTTATGTAATCAAAAAAGAGGGGACCACCGTTCTTCCCCGTAATGACCGATCAAATGAAGAGACAGAATTCCCGGCTCGGAAAGAGAGCAGGATGGTGCTTCTCGAAAAGATGTCGGATCGGGAAGAAGGGATAGTGGAATATACCAAAGCCGACAAAAAAAGACTGGCCGCTTACCGGTTCTATGAACCCTGGCAGAGTTATGTCGGATTGGGGATTGACAAGGATGAGCTTTTCGCTGCCCGGAACGTTTTCATAAAGCTGAATGCCATGGTCCTGATAGTCGTGGTAATCTTTGCCATCCTAGCCATGCTTACGCTCAACACCATCATCATAAACCCCTTGATCCAGCTGGCAGGCTATTCCCGAAAAGTGGCAGCCGGCAATTATAATGCCTCTCTGACCGGTAATTTTTTTCTGGAATTCGGTGATCTCAAAGCCGCGGTTGAACATATGATAACCAATCTCAGGCAGAAGATGGCAGAGACTTCAAACCAGCTTGAAATTATAAGTAAAAGAGAGAGGGAACGCAGGGAGGCGGAAAAAAAACTGGCAGCCGAACAGCAGCGACTTCTTGTTACCCTGCGAAGCATAGGGGACGGGGTAATTACGACCGATACGCATGGAATAATCACCATGCTTAACTATGCCGGAGAGGAGATAACCGGCTGGAAACAGCATGAAGCAGCAGGTCAATCGCTTGCCATGATATTTAATATTGTCCATGAAAAAACCGGTGAAACCTGCGTCAATCCGGTAGACCAGGTAATGGAGACAGGGAAAATTGTTGAACTGGCCAATCACACCGTCCTTATCTGCAGGGACGGGACCCGGAAAAGCATAGCTGACAGCGGGGCACCCATCCTTGACAACGAAGGAAATATTATAGGAGTAGTTCTGGTTTTCCGTGACGTAACCGAGAAGATGCGGTTTCAGGAACACCTGCGCAAGGCGGAGAAGCTGGAAAGCCTCGGGGTACTGGCCGGCGGAATTGCCCATGATTTCAATAATATTCTGGCAGCTGTCCTGGGGAATCTGAGTCTGGTCCTCGATGATGTAGAAAGTAACAATGAGCTTGTGCAGCATATTGATAAAGCCTACAGAGCCACGGAGCGCGCCAAGGGGCTTACCCATCAGCTTCTTACTTTTTCCAAGGGCGGCGAGCCTGTGACAGAGACCTCATCTCTGGCAAAGATTGTCGAAGACTCAGCGAGCTTTGTTCTCCTGGGCAGTAACGTGAAATGCACCACCATGATACCTGAAGACCTCTGGCTGGTGGAAATCGACCGGGACCAGATAAGTCAGGTCATTCAGAATATAGTGATCAACAGTGACCAGGCCATGCCCCAAGGGGGGGAGATCACCATCAGCTGCGCCAATATGGAGGCTGAGGCATGCCAGACTCTAGCGCTGTCTGACCAGAAACACGTTCTTATTGCCATCAGTGACAACGGTCCCGGAATCTCCCCCTCCGTCCTGAGCAGAATCTTTGATCCCTTTTTTACCACCAAGGAGAAGGGCAGCGGCCTGGGTCTGGCCATATGCCACTCCATAATAGAAAAACATAACGGCCAGTTGGACGTTTCCTCGGAGACGGGGACAGGGACAACATTCAACATCTATTTACCCGCTTCGCCCCAAGCCATCCCTCCCTCCCTTGAAGACGAGAAGGCAGTTGAGGAGAAAACCGGAACGGGACGGGTCATGATTATGGATGATGAGGAGATGGTCAGAAATCTTGCTGAAAAAATTCTTCTCAAATACGGCTTTGAAGTTGTATCGGTTTCTGACGGCTGGCAGGCTCTCAATGAATATCATAAGGCCAGAGATGAGAATCGTCCCATAGATCTGGTCATTATGGATCTGACCATACCTGGAGGGATGGGAGGGAAGGAGACGATCAGAAGACTTCTGGAAATTGATCCTCAAGCCCGTGCTTTAGTAGCCAGCGGCTATTCCAATGACCCGATCATGGCCAATTATCTTGATTACGGGTTCAGGGCTGTTATCAGCAAGCCGTACACGATTACTGAACTGGTCAGGGTAGTGAGGAAAGTTTTGAGGGAAAGCTAACCTTACAGTAATTTCAGGAAATCAACGGGAGGAGAGAATGAAAAACGGTATAACCAAGATCTTTTTTTACTTAGCTGCGATCACTCTTTTGCTCGGCTGTTTCTGGCAGCCGGTGCTGGCCGGCGGTGGTCAGAGTTATCCCAACGGGGCCGAAGGTTTTTTGAGCGGAGCCGTGCCACCTCCCGGTTTCTACTACCTCAACTATTCCTACCATTACAATGCCGACACAATGAAGGATGATAATGGTGATGACATAACGGCATTTGACGAAATAAATGTATGGGCCAATGTTTCGAGATTTATCTGGATGACAAAGAAAAACGTCTTAGGAGGCAATTACGGACAGCATCTCTTTGTGCCATACATCGGTGTTGACCTTGACTTCAACGTGCCTGCAGGGCCTGCCGGAAAACGTAGTTACGATGATGCCGACCTCCCCTTCCTGATCTACAGCCCTTTTCTTGTAGCGTACCATCTGCAGCAGGGGAGACTCCACATCGCATTTTCAGCTGTTGATCTCTTTATCCCCACTGGCCAGGACGACGAAAATCTGGCCGGTATCGGCCGTAACTTCTGGACCTTTGAACCGGTGGTAGCCCTGACCTACATGTTCGGTGAAGGGTGGGCGGTATCGGGCAAATTTATGTATGATTTTAATACTGAGCAGGAGGATTATCCAACCATCTATGGATTTGAAGTAGATCGTACGCCGGGCCAGGAATTTCACGTGGACTATTCAGCCTCTTATGCCATCAATAAAGGGTTTCGACTTGGCGTAAGCGGGTACTACTACACCCAGACCACTGATGACGATTATGACCTGGACAATTCCATTCCGGCTCCGGTCAGGAGTCTCCTGAAAGCGGATGAAGGCAAACACAGCCGGGTATTGGCCCTGGGCCCGGGTATCTGGTATAACTACAAAAACATGTTCTTTTCTCTGCGCAGTCAGTTTGAAATGGAAGCGGAAAACAAAACCGAAGGAGACAACATTTGGTTTAAGTTCACCTATGCCTTCTGAAAAAACAGAACTCGACTGACCAACTATCTCTTTTGAATCCCCGATGCTACGGGATTTTACTCCCGGTCCATGTCACGGTGGGCGATGGTGAGATTATTGAAGTGGCGGGAGAGGAAACTGTGCAGCTCTTCGGTTACCGCCACTGAACGGTGGCGCCCCCCGGTGCAACCCAGAGCTATGGTCAACTGGGCTTTACCGGACTGCTGATACCTGGGGAGCAGATCCATCAGCAATGACTCGAGCCGGTCCAGAAAGTAGGCGGCACTTTCATTGCCGAGGACGTATTCTGCAACTTCGGGCTGTTGACCGGTATATGATCTCAAGCGTTCCTGGTAATGGGGATTGGGAAGGAAGCGGACATCCCATATAATATCAGCTTCCGGCGGTATTCCGTGTTTGTAGCCGAACGAAACGAGGTTGATCTTCAAGTCTCCAGGCAGGCAGTCTCCTTTCAGGTAGTCAGCCAGCCGCCGCTGAAGTTGCAGAGGGGACAAGTTGCTGGTGTTGATTACCAGGTCCGCGATATCCTTGACTGGAGCCAGCCTCCTTTTTTCCTGAGCTATGGCATCCTGGAGGGAGTTCTTCTGCCCTAAAGGATGTCTGCGGCGGTGCTCACTGAATCTTTTAATCAGGCTTATCTCATCCGCCTCAAGAAAGATAATCTCCATGGAATACTTCTCCTTGTACTCCATTAATCGATGGGCTGGTGGTGGAAATTCCGGATCACGGCAGTCTACAACAATGGCCAGACTGTTTTCGGCAAAACTACCCGACTCGCTCTCGGCAAGCAATTTATCCAGGAGAAAAAAGGGGAAATTATCGATGGCAAAATAACCGCGGTCCTCCAGGGCATCCAGAGCTGTATTGGAGCCGGCGCCGGCCAGGCCGCTGATGATTATTTTTTTTGACATTTGATTGAACTCACTGCTGGATTGCCGGGGAAATGTCCCTTGCCTTCCCTTGTCTTTATCTTTGCAGGGAATGGCACCGGCCGAAAAAACTGATCAATACTTCTCGGCTTCGCTGATTATTTCTCTGATTTCTCCAGCTGTGCGGGCTTTGAGAAGACGTTTTTTTATCTCGGCGTCCTTCAGAAAGCGGGCTATCTGTCCCAGACTCTGCAGGTAAGACCAGGGGTAAGCCTCTGGTGCCAGAACCAGAAAAAAGATATGAGTGGGCTTACCGTTATAAGCCCCGAAAGACAGGCCTTCTCTGCTTAAAGCGAAAAAAAATTCCGTGGTATTCAGAATAGACAGGTGACCGTGGGGAATGGCCACCCCGTTGCTGATACCGGTTGAGCCCAGTTTCTCACGCTGCTGCAGAGCCTGAAAAACCGCCTCTCTGGCAAGTCCGGGGCAGACCTTCTCCACCCGCTCAGCCAGCTCCTTCAAAACACCGTCCCTGGAAAGGGAATGCAGGGACAGAATGATCCTGTCTTCTGTCAAGAAGTACGCCATATAGGAATATGAAGAGTAGCAGAGGAGAAAATGTGGATGGCAGAATTCATAAATCCCCAGTCAAGCTATCTGATACAGCTGTAATTCTTTTCAGAATTGCGGACTTCCCGCCACCTTAAGACCCCACCCTCAAACCAGGCATTGAGTGAATTGAGCATTGCTTACCTTTTGGGCTTTTTCCTGTACTTTGAAGAGAGCATGCCCATTTGTTCGCGATATTTGGCCACAGTCCTCCGGGCCACCTTTATCCCCTGCTCCTCGAAGATCTCTGAAATAGCTTGATCGCTTAAAGGTTTATCAGGGTCTTCGTCATGCAGCAGCGAGCGTATGCGTTCTTTGATGCTTGTGGATGAAAGGTCTTCACTGCCTCTTTTTTTAATGGCCGAAGAGAAGAAGTATTTTAACTCAAATGTCCCCTGGGGGGTATGCACATACTTGTTGGTCGTCACCCGGCTTATCGTGGATTCATGCATGTTGATGTCTTCGGCAATATCTCTGAGGACCATGGGCTTGAGGGCTCCAACTCCGTGCTCAAGGAAATCACGCTGGTACTTGATTATACTTTCCACTACCTGGTAAATGGTCCTCTGCCTCTGCTGAATGCTTTTTATCAGCCAGGAAGCTGATTGCAGTTTTTCCTTGATATATTCCTTGGCTGCATCAGAGGCGTCCTGACGGCCCTTCAAAAGCTCACGGTAGTATGAACTGACTTTCAGCTTGGGCAATCCCTCGTCATTAAGAATGATGACATACTCGTCACCTATTTTCTGAATATAGACATCAGGAATAATATAATGAGGCTCTTCGTCGGAAAATGCCCTGCCCGGATGAGGATCCAGATCGAGTATGATGTTGACCGCAGTGACCACATTATCCATGGACTCCTTGGTTGCCCTGGCAATTGCACTGTAGTTTTTGGTTTCCAGATATCTCAGGTGATCCTTGACTATTCGATACGGGAGCGAATCCTCCAGGTTGAGCCTTCTCAACTGGAGAAGCAGGGATTCCTTGACATTCCTGGCGGCCACACCGGGGGGATCCATCTCCTGGATGAGTGCGACCATTTTTTGGGCTGTGGATTGATCACAACCGATGGCCTCTTCAATTTCCCCTTCCTCCACTTCCAGAAAACCATTGTTATCCAGATTGCCCAGAATATACAGACCTACTTCCAACTCATCTTCATTGATATCAGCATGACTGAGCTGCCAGTGGAGATGGCTGCCCAGATTGGGTTTTTTACTGATGATGTCGAGCCGTGAGGGTTCGTCCCCGGTCTCCTTCTGTCTGCCGTAACCACCACTTCCTTCGTACTCGTTTACATAATCAGCCCAGTTGATTTCCGAAACATGACTCTTTTCCAGATTCATGGTATCGGTGTGCTCAGGGACGCCCCCCTCTTCCTGCCCTCCTGTCTCGCCCTCATCACGGCCCTGCGGGGTTTCCTGATCCTGGACTGCTTCCTCCAATACAGGATTCTGTTCTATTTCCTGTTGAACAGACTCTACAAGTTCCAGCCGGGAAAGCTGAAGCAGTTTAATAGCCTGCTGCAGCTGGGGAGTCATCACCAGCTGCTGAGTCAGCTTTACGTCTTGCTTTAATTCCAGAAAAGACATAGTAATTACATCCTGAAATTCCTTCCGAGATACATCTCTTTCACCCTTTCAGATTGGATAATTTCTTCCGGTTCCCCGCTTGCCAAAACCTGTCCGCTATCCACAATATAGGCATAGTCACATACTGTAAGAGTCTCACGAACATTATGATCCGAAATAATAACTCCGAGTCCCTGTTCTTTCAATTCTATTATTATAGCCTGCAGGTCGGCGACTGAAAGGGGATCTATTCCGGCAAATGGCTCATCAAGTAAAATATACCGGGGATTGGTCGACAATGCCCGCATTATTTCCACCCGCCGTCTTTCGCCGCCGGAGAGACCGCTCCCTTTATTGCAGGCCAGATGCCCGAGTTTGAGGCTGGTCATAAGACGGTCTGTCCTGTTGTGGATTTCCTGTCTGGACAGACCAAGCGATTCCAGGACGATCCGGACATTTTCTTCAACCGTCAGTTTTCGGAAGACCGTGGGTTCCTGAGCCAGGTAGGATATTCCTTTTCTGGCCCTTTTATGAACCGGCAACCTGGTAATATCTTCATTTTCCAGCAAAATATTCCCTTTCTCAGGTCTGACAAATCCGGCTATGGAGTAGAAGGAGGTTGTCTTACCTGCGCCATTGGGCCCCAGAAGACCTATTATCTTTCCCTTCTGGGCTGTTATGCTTATACCGGCAACGACACACCGGCCGCGGTAGGACTTAATAAGATTTCTTGCTTCAAGCACAGGTATTCCTATTCTTCTTCCGGATAAAAAAAAGCCTTGACCCGCTGTCCCTCCTTGGCCCCCGATTCAAAGACAGTTGTACCCCTGGCAAGGTCAAACACGACCCTCTCCCCCTGGACCAGATTATCCTTGTGCCAGACCCGGGCGTTATTTATGATGAAGATCTTTTCCTCTTCGAGGGCAAATATAACCTTGTCGCCTGAGGCAGTCAGATCATCACGGCTTATCCTGACGTTACCGGTGGCTACAATCTTTTCTATCTGCTGGCCCTGCCCGGCTTTGGAGCGAGACTCCTCTCCCTGGCCTTCTTCTCTGTGGTTAACCGTCATTTTCTCCGAATTAATGGTCAGCGAACCTTGAATCGCTACAACATTACCTGTGAATACCACCGTATTCCTCTGTTGGTCGGAAAACATACGGTCGGCCTCGATGTGCACAGGCTGAGACTTGATCCACTCGTTCTTATCATCTTGCATCTGATCATGTTCTCTGTCTGCGGCTCGGGCAGGAAACCCAGAATGCACTACCAGGCTCGAAAGCAGGGTGAACAGAAGCAATAGGCGGACATCGTTGAAAAAAAATTTCATCAGGACACTCATTATATGTACATTCCGAGTACTCGCTCTCCCCCCTGTATCAACCCCGGAACAGGAGGTTCCTTATACTATCAAACATAGCGACAGAAGCTGATAAAGTAAAGAAAAAGGCCAATACACTTTTTTACTTTTTTTGTTAATTCAAGGGGGTGCCGCAATGCACAGCGAGGGGTCGGACCATGATGTGGACGGCCCCGACTTCGCCCTGCCTTTTTCCTTTGCCTCCTGTTCCCTTATGAGTTACAACTATTTCCGTAATTAAAGAGAGTCAGAAAGCAATCCATGGCAGAATCTGCATTTCCTTGGACCTCTCGGTGACTGAGGATGCTTTCTGCAGATCCTGAAACCCGGCAACTAAAACTGGATAAAAAGAATGACAGTGCAGAAGGGGTTAGATAAAGCCAAGGTCCTTATTGAATCTTTACCATATATAAAGGAGTTCTCTGACCAGACCATAGTGATAAAGTACGGTGGGCATGCCATGGTCGATGAAGAACTGAAAAAGAATTTCGCCCTGGACGTTATTCTCATGAAATATATAGGGATCAATCCGGTAATCGTGCATGGCGGAGGACCCCAGATCAATCAGTTCCTGAAAAAAATGAATATTCAGTCTGACTACATCCAGGGAATGAGAGTGACAGACGGTGAAACCATGGATGTCGTAGAAATGGTTCTGGTTGGCAAGGTAAACAAAGAAATCGTTGGTCTCATTAATTATCACGGAGGCAGAGCCATCGGCCTGTCAGGCAGGGACGGGGATCTGATTCAGGCTGAAAAGATGAAGATATTGGCAAGTCAGGCTGAAAATGCCCCGCCTGAACTCATTGATCTCGGCAGGGTCGGGACGGTTACCAATGTCAATCCGGAAATTTTAATCACCTTAGACCAGCGGGATTTTATTCCTGTTATTGCTCCGGTAGGGGTGGGAGAAGACGGCCAGTCCTATAATATCAACGCTGATCTGGTGGCCGGCGCGGTAGCTTCCGAGCTCAAGGCTGAAAAACTGATTCTGCTTACTGACGTCGAGGGGGTGTTGAACGGTGACGGGAGGTTGATCAGCTCCCTTACCTGCGATGGGGCCGAACGCCTCATCGAATCCGGTGAGGCGGCAGGAGGCATGATTCCCAAAATAAAGTGTTGCCAGAATGCGGTCAATGCCGAGGTTGGCAAGGCTCACATTATAGACGGCAGAACCTCTCATGCTCTCCTCCTGGAAATTTTTACCAGAGAGGGCGTGGGAACGGAGATCACCCGGAATCCTTAATCCAGTAAAGCTCACTAATACCAGACCAGCCGGACCGGCTGCACCTCTCCAGAAACCATAGAATTCCAACTGATATGGAAAATACCATCATACTGAAAAGCGACTCCTTATTCATGAAAACGTATGCACGATTTCCGGCAGTTATGGTAGAAGGTTCCGGTTGCTGGCTCAAAGACAGTGAAGGGAAAAGCTATCTCGACTTTCTCTCCGGCATAGCTGTCTGCAGCCTGGGCCACAGTCATCCAGAAGTTACCGAAGCCGTCTGCAGCCAAGCGGCCAAGCTGAACCATGTTTCGAACCTCTATTACACCATACCCCAAACCGAGGTCGCTGAACTTCTGGTGGCCAACTCTTTTGCCGATCGGATATTCATGGCCAACTCCGGGGCGGAGGCCAATGAAGCAGCCATCAAATTAGCCAGAAAATACGGCGGAGAAGACCGCTACAGGATAATCTGCCTGCAGGGTTCCTTCCACGGTCGAACCATGGCCACGGTATCGGCTACCGGTCAAAGTAAATTCCATAAAGGCTTTGAACCTCTCCTCGAAGGATTCTGCCATGTCCGGCCTGAGTACATCGACCAGCTGGAAAACATGATCGACCCCACAACCTGCGCCATACTCTGTGAACCGCTGCAGGGTGAGGGAGGGGTTCGCCCTCTCTCCCCAGAATATCTGAAGGCTGTCCGCCAACTCTGTGATCGTCACGATCTTGCTCTCATCTTTGATGAAGTTCAGGTCGGAATGGGCAGAACAGGCACCCTCTTCGCCTATGAACAATTTGGCATAGAACCGGACATCATGACCTTGGCCAAGGCCTTGGGAAACGGCATTCCCATCGGAGCCATGCTGGCCAGGGAAAGCATAGCTGAATCCTTCCAGCCTGGTGATCATGCAGCCACCTTCGGAGGAAACCCGGTTGCCTGTGCTGCAGCCAGAGCTACTCTCAAAGTTATGCTGCAGGAGGGCTTTCTGGATGAGGTCAGAGAAAAGGGCAAGTATCTCAGGGAGTGCCTCAACTCAACAGTTCAGGAGTTCCCCGACCTGCTCCGTGAAGTCAGAGGCCTGGGACTCATTCAGGGACTGGCCCTTACCCGGCAGAACATGTCTCTGGGAACCGAGATTGTCCATAAGATGTTTGAAAAGGGAGTATTGATCAACTTTGCCGGGGGTGAGGCCCTTCGCTTTCTCCCACCCCTTGTTGTTTCAAGGGTGGAGATAGACCAGATGGTTCATACCTTGCGGTCCGTTCTCACCGAGGTGGATGGGGACATTGAAGCCTAAAATCCGAACCGGCAGACAGGAAAACTCTTTGCAAAAAGACCTATTTCTTAGTATTTATTCCTGTTTGATTTATATAACAGCATATTTACCAATACGGGGTTTACAATGGTTACCCACCTTATCAATCTCTGGGATTTCAGTAAAGACAGACTTACCTCTTATCTCAACCGGGCTCTTGAGTTCAAGCATGAAGCCAGAGAAGGAGTGCAACACAAACAGCTTTCAGGCAAAACACTGAGCCTGATTTTTGAAAAACCGAGTACGCGGACGAGGGTATCTTTTGAGGCTGCCATGTACAGCCTGGGCGGACAGGTCATCTATCTCTCCGGCAGAGAGACGCAGCTTGCGAGAGATGAACCTCTCAAGGACATGGCCAGGGTTATGGCCCGTTATGTCGATGCATTGGTAATACGGACATTCAGGCAGGAAACTGTCGAGGAACTGGCCCGGTACTCCAGTATTCCCGTGATCAACGGTCTGACCGACAAATTTCATCCCTGCCAGATACTCAGTGATATGATGACCATTGTCGAATACAAGGGTGAGCTCGAAAAGCTCAAAATCGCCTGGGTCGGCGACGGCAACAATATGGCGAATTCCTGGATTCAGGCAGCGGGTCGAATGGGATTTGAGTTAACACTGGCCTGCCCCCGGGGCTATGGTCCCGATCCGGCAGTTCTGGCCGAGGCCCAGAAAGAAGCGGAAAAACCGATTACGGTAGTCCGGGACCCGAGAACGGCCATCATGGATGCCGATGTGGTGAATTGCGATGTCTGGGCCAGTATGGGACAGGAAAGCGAAAAAGAGGAAAGATATAAGATTTTCCATCCTTACCAGGTAAATCAGCAGCTGCTCAACAGTGCCAAGCCGGGAATTACGGTTCTTCACTGTCTGCCGGCTCACCGCGAAGAAGAAATAACCGAGGAAGTACTGGAAAGCCCATCCTGCCCCGCCTTTGATCAAGCGGAAAATAAAATGCATATGCACAAGGCGATACTGGAACAGCATCTGTTTACTTGAGCCGGCTATTCTGATGTTCCAGGTTCTGCCTTTCTGGGAGAGCGGGAAAACGGGA
This sequence comes from Desulfobia sp., assembly GCA_041641775.1. Lineage (GTDB taxonomy): Bacteria > Desulfobacterota > Desulfobulbia > Desulfobulbales > SURF-16 > JAWLDV01. Next base: position 11,600 of record JBEPXR010000006.1, read on the forward strand.
AGGTATTTAGAGGACAACGGACCAGTTTACAAGCTGCTCGGTTTCCCGGCTCTTTTGTACCGTCCTCTTTGTTGTATTTTCCGACCCCTAACGATTTAATAATCTACTTACTTTTAATGATATTCAAATACCGTAAGAGATGAGGTTATGCCTATGACAAACGGTGTGAAGAAAATAGTACTGGCCTACTCGGGTGGTCTCGATACATCGGTAATTCTGCGCTGGTTAAAGGATACCTACCGGTGTGAGATAATTGCCTATGCTGCTGATATTGGTCAGCAGGAGGACTGGGAGGCTATAAGAGAAAAAGGTTTTGCCACCGGGGCAGACAAGGTGGTGATTTCGGACCTGAAGGAAGAATTTGCCAGAGACTTTATCTTCCCGGCCTTCAGAGCAGGCGCCATATATGAAAACAAGTATCTCCTGGGGACTTCCCTGGCCAGACCCTTAATTGCCCGGGAACAGGTTCGAATCGCCGAAGAAGAGGGAGCGGACAGCCTCAGTCATGGTGCCACGGGAAAAGGCAATGATCAGGTGCGTTTTGAAATGGCCTACCTGGCCTTGAATCCCCAGTTAAACATCATTGCTCCCTGGCGAATCTGGGACTTGAACTCCCGGACCAAGCTGCTGGCCTTTGCCGAAAAACACGGCATACCTGTTCCGGTCAATAAAGAAAAGCCGTACAGTTCTGATGAAAACCTGCTGCACATAAGCTTTGAAGGAGGCATTCTGGAAGATCCCTGGAACGAACCTGATCCAGACATGTTCCAGATGACCACTTCACCGGAGAACGCTCCGGACGAACCAACTTACATAAATCTGGAATTCCAGGAAGGAAATCCGGTGGCAATTGACGGGGTGCCGTTAAGCCCCCTGTCACTGATGCAGAGACTCAACACCCTCGGCGGAGTGAACGGGGTCGGTCGGCTGGACATGGTGGAGAACAGATTTGTCGGCATGAAATCCAGGGGGGTGTATGAAACTCCCGGCGGCACCATCCTTTATGCCGCCCATCGCGATCTGGAGACCATAACCATGGACCGTGAAGTAATGAAGATCCGGGACAGCCTTATTCAGCGATACTCAGAGCAGATCTACAATGGCTTCTGGTTCTCACCGGAACAGGAGCTTCTGCAGAAAACAATGGATGAGGCCCAGAAAACGGTCAGCGGCGTGGTTCGTCTGAAACTCTACAAAGGCAACTGCACTCCTGTGGGCCGTCGATCGCAACGGTCTCTGTACCAGGAAAGTTTTGCTACCTTTGAAGAAGACGAGGTATATACCCAGGCTGACGCAGCTGGTTTTATCAGGCTGAACGCCCTTAGGATGACTATGAGAGCCCTGCAGAAAAAGGAAGAAAAGTAACAGCTTATCCTGGACCAGCTTACAGCCTTAACACTGATAGCCAATTTACACTACTGAAATACGATGACAGAACCCGAAAAACTCTGGGGTGGAAGGTTCAGCGAGTCCACCGCCGCCTCAGTAGAGCAATTTACTGAATCCATAGCTTATGACTGGCGGCTGTTTAGACACGATATAGCCGGCAGCAGGGCCCACGCCAAAATGCTCTGTCGGCGGGAACTCATTTCCCGGGAAGAAATGGAGCAGATCATCCAGGGTCTTGACCAAATCGAAAATGATATCGAAGAGGGTAACTTCGAGTTCAAGACTGAACTCGAAGATATCCATATGAACATAGAAAAAGCTCTAATCGACCGGATAGGTCCTGCCGGAGCCAGACTGCATACCGCCCGCAGCAGAAACGATCAAATATGTCTGGATATCAGGATGTACCTCCGTGACCAGAGTCTCGATATCAGAATGCTTTTGAACAAGGTTAACGGCGCTCTGGTTCGCCAGGCCCGCCGATACCTGGGTACTGTAATGCCGGGATATACCCATCTTCAGAGAGCACAGCCTGTCCTTCTGTCTCATCATCTTCTGGCCTATTATGAGATGTTCAAAAGAGATCAGGCCAGACTCGACGACGGCCTTCGAAGAATCAATGTGCTGCCTCTCGGTTCTGCTGCCCTGGCGGGAACTGGTCTACCGATAGACCGGGAATTTGTGGCCTCTGAACTTGGTTTTCCGGAACTCAGCAGAAACAGTATGGATGCAGTGGCGGATCGCGATTTTGCCGTGGAATTTCTTGCCAACTGCACCAATATACAACTTCACCTCAGTCGCCTGGCCGAAGAGCTGGTTATCTGGTCCAGCGATGAGTTTGGCTTCGTCGAGATCGCTGACAGCTTCTGTACCGGCAGCAGCATAATGCCCCAGAAGAAAAACCCGGATATCCCGGAACTGATACGGGGAAAGACCGGCCGGGTTACCGGCAGTCTGATGTCGATCATAACTACCATGAAAGGGCTGCCCCTTACCTACAACCGGGATCTGCAGGAAGACAAGGAACCCCTGTTCGACACTGTCGACACCATCAGCAGGGAATTGGCCATAACTGCAGAGATGCTTTCCAACCTTGCCTTTAACGGAAAAAGGCTCCGGGAAGCCGCCAGAGGAGGATTTATGACCGCCACTGATCTCGCCGATTATCTGGTGCAGAAGAATATGCCTTTCCGGGAAGCACACGCCGTAGTGGGACGAGTGGTGGCATACTGTCTCGAGCGGGATAAGGAGCTTAAGGATCTCTCCCTTGACGAGTTACGAAGACATGCCGGGGTTATTGAAGAGGACGTCTTTGGTGTCCTCTCCCTGGAGGGTTCGATCAACAGCAGGGTATCCCCAGGCGGTACGGCGGAAGCAGAAGTTGCCGGGGCTCTGGATCTGGCGGAAAGGGAACTCGGGATTACGACATGACAGGAATAAGGTGTCTCGCCTGTTGCGCTCTCCTTACCTTGGCACTGGCCCTTATCGGATGCGGGAGAAAGACGGATCCGGTTCCGCCCCAGGCGGCAATCCCTGCTCCCATCGATGACCTTTCCTATCAATTCCTGGAGGCAGGCGTCGTACTGGAATGGACCTATCCGAGAAAATCCAAAGACGGGCGGGAGATTGGAAAGGTCCGTCAGTTCATCCTCTACAAAAGTGATCTTGCTGATGAAGAGTATTGCCACGAATGTCCGGCCACCGTTACTTCAGTAAGAAAGATCGACCCCAGATCGATTCGTTTAGGCCAGAAGGTCAGAATCAAAGATACCCACCTGGTACCCGGGCATCATTACGCTTATTCAGTTGTTGCCCATTGTGGCTGGAATATTACCAGTCAGAAATCAAACCGAATTTCCTTCTGGTGGGATACCCCTCCGGCCGCTCCTTCCTCGGTTAGAGCTGAGCAAGTGGAAGAGAAGGTAAAAATAAGCTGGGCTCCGGTAGAGCGGAATATAAAAGGAGATTCCCTTGGCGGCAAGCTCAGCTATCAGATCTTCGGGAAGGACACCGGAGCCTTCAAGTTACTGGGCAATACCCCCGGCAGCACTTCCTATTACGACCAGTTACCTGATGGAGATAGCTACAAGTATCAGATCAGGGCCGTCAATCTCTTTAAAGGGACATCCATTCCCGGTCCTTACAGTCAAGTCGTATTTTTTACTCCTGTGGATCGGACTCCGCCCCCCGTTCCTGAAATCGTTTCCATAATACATACAAGACAGGGCCCCCGGATCCTTTGGGAAAGGATCTCCGCCCCTGATCTGGGAGGCTACAGAGTTTACCGGCGCCAAAATCAGAACGATAAATGGAACTTGATCGTGGAAACCGGACCGAAAGCCTTTTCCTTTGTGGATGAATCCCTCACCGACCGGGACCGGGAACAGGCCTGGCACTATACCATAACTTCGGTCGACCAGGCTTCTCCGACCAATGAGAGTGATTATGGCCAGGGAGTACGTTACGAAGGTGGGAAATTATAACCTCAGATTGGCAATTATATAGTAAGAGTCAAGATAACGGAGTAGGAAAGGATGCATCATTTCGAGTATAAGAATAAGGAGCTGTTCTGTGAGGAAATAGCGGTCAAAGATATTGCGGCCGCCGTTTCAACGCCGTTCTATCTTTACAGTTCCGCCACCTTAAGCCGTCATTTTCGGGCCTTTGACGAGGCTTTTTCCGTGGATCACCTAACCTGTTTTTCAGCAAAATCCTGTTCAAACCTGGCTATTCTCAACATGTTCGCCAAAATGGGTGGAGGTATAGATATCGTTTCCGGAGGAGAACTTTACAGATGCCTCCAGGCCGGGGTAGATCCCCAGAAGATCGTTTATTCCGGAGTTGGCAAGACCGAAGATGAAATGCGCTTCGGTCTGGAGTCAGACATCCTCATGTTCAATGTCGAATCCAGACAGGAGTTGGAAGTCCTGCAGAATGTGGCGTCCCGCATTGACGTTCAGGCTCCTGTTTCACTGCGGATTAATCCGGACGTCGACCCCAAAACCCATCCCTATATATCAACGGGTCTGGCCCAGAATAAGTTCGGCATTCCGGTGGATGAAGCCCTGGAGGTTTACAAAAAAGCGGCAAGAATGGCCAACATCACCATCAGGGGGGTAAGCTGCCATATCGGTTCCCAGCTTACAGAAGTATCCCCTTTCGTCGAGTCACTGCGGAAGGTCAAAGCCTTTATGAGAAAACTTGAAAAGGAGGGTATAACCTTCTCTTATCTGGATATAGGAGGAGGACTCGGCATCCGTTATGACACAGAAGATCCCCCCCTGCCTGCCGTATACGCAGAGGCTATATCCGAAGAGATGGCCGGACTCGGCTGCACCTTGATTCTGGAACCGGGCCGGGTCATTGTCGGTAACGCCGGGATACTGGTAACGAAGGTCCTGTATACCAAGGGCAACGAAAAAAATTTCATTATTGTCGATGCCGGAATGAATGATCTGGCCCGTCCCAGCCTGTATAATGCCTATCATGCCATTCAGGCGGTGAAGGATGAAAACCGGGAATGCAGAAAAGCCGATGTCGTTGGCCCCATCTGCGAAACCGGGGACTTCCTGGCCAAGGATCAGGAAATACCGGCTTTTGAAAAAGGTGATCTACTGGCTTTCATGAGTTGCGGAGCCTATGGTTTCACCATGTCCTCCAATTATAATTCCCGACCACGTATTCCGGAAATTCTGGTTTCAGGGAAGCAGTTTCACGTTATTCGGCAGAGAGAATCCTACAAAAGTCTGATCGCAGGAGAAACCATACCGGAGATAGACCTCTACGGTACTTTATGAGCGTCCGGTTGTGCTGTCTGCCTGGTGACATAGCCCCTTTCCAAGGGCCAAAAGCGAGTCCCGGAACCAGCGTCCCAGTGACCGGGGGCGTAAAAATGAGACATAATCTCTTTTCATCATATGCAGTTTCCAATACGATTTACTAAAATGACCGGAGCGGGAAATGATTTTATAATCATTGATAATCGCCGCCCCCTGATACCCTATCAGGACATGCCTTCTTTTGTGAAAGGAGTCTGCCGCCGGAAATTTTCTGTTGGTGCCGATGGTCTTATCTTTATTGAAGGTTCCAGAGAAGCAGATTTCAGCTGGCATTTCTTCAACGGAGACGGCAGCGAAGCGGAAATGTGCGGCAACGGTGCCCGCTGTGCTGCTCGTTTTGCCTTCAATAATGGTATTGCTCCCAGGAAGATGTCCTTCATGACCAAAGCGGGCAGAATAAAGGCCGAAGTTTCGGACAAGTCGGTCAAACTGGCCATGACAGCACCACTTGACATCAATCTTCACCGGGAGATAAAGGTCAACAATGAGACCGTACCCGTGCATAGCTTGAACACTGGTGTCCCCCATGCCATTATCATCGTAGAGGACAACAACCTGACCCCGGTAAAGGACTGGGGCAGAGTAATCCGTTTTCATGAGTTGTTTTCTCCGGCAGGGGCCAACGTGAACTTCGTAGAGATTATCGGCAAGAACAGCCTGCATCTCCGCACTTACGAGAGGGGGGTGGAGGATGAGACCCTGGCCTGCGGCACCGGTGCAGTGGCATCTGCTCTGATAACCTCCCTGCTGGAGAAAACCGAGGGACCGGTAATGGTAACTACTTCCGGAGGCGAAATTCTGACGATCCATTTTACCCTCGGAAAAGGTGCCATCACTGACATCACCGATGTCTACCTGCAGGGCCCTGCCCGGATTGTTTATCAGGGCGAATTGCAGCCTGACAGTTTGAATTGAGAGCTGAAATGATAATTACGAGTCAAAAGAAAGTCACCCGGCTTTCAGTTCGTAATTTTTAAAATTTATGAAGGAGGAAATCTTATGAATACATTCCGCGGAGCCTTTGTCGCCATAGTTACTCCCTTCATCGACGGTGAATTAGATGAGCAGGGGTTAATTGACCTTATTGAATTCAATATTGAAAACGGCACCCACGGAATCGTCCCCTGTGGCACCACGGGTGAATCGGCCACCATGAGCCACGAAGAACACCATAGGGTGGTGGAGTTGACGATCAAAACAGTCAAGGGCAGGGTTCCGATTCTTGCAGGAACCGGCTCCAACTCCACCAGTGAATCTATTGAACTCACCAGACATGCCAGGGAAGCTGGAGCGGACGGGGCCCTGATGATCACTCCCTATTACAACAAACCTTCCCAGGAAGGGCTTTATCGACATTTTAAGAAAGTTGCCGAAGTAGTGGATATCCCTATAGTACTCTACAATGTTCCGGGACGCACCTCAATCAATATGCTGCCCGATACAGTAGCCAGATGTGCTGCCATTCCCAATATCGTCGGCATTAAAGAAGCCTCTGCTGACCTGAAACAGGTCAGCGAAGTCATCATGGGCTGTCCTGATGACTTTGCCGTTATGTCCGGAGACGACTTCACCTCCATGCCCCAGGCAGCTATTGGAGGAGCCGGAGTGATCTCAGTGACCTCAAATGTTGACCCCAAATCCATGGCGGAAATGATGGATGCCGCCCTTGCCGGTGACCTGAAACGGGCCAGAGAACTGCACTACAGACTATTTCCGCTCATGCAGGCCATGTTTTTCGATACAAATCCCGTTCCGGCTAAAACCGCTCTGGAACTAATGGGAAAAATCAAATCAGGTGCTCCCCGGCTCCCCATGTATCAGATGAATGATGCGGCTCTGGGCAAACTGAAGAAGGTAATGACTGATTACGGTCTGATTTAATTTATCGGTTGCCTAGAGGTGAGACCAAGCATATGCAGGACACATGCCCCCGTCTTTTATCTTCGCAGAATAAGCAGGCGGCAATAATTCGGTTTTTTTTGTCGGCCCTCATGCTGGGACACCAACATGACTCAGGTAATCAGCTTCCGTGGTAATTTGTAATTCATAAACAAGGAGAAAATATGGCAACCAGGGTTATTGTCTCAGGAGCGGCCGGTCGTATGGGCAGGCGTATCTGCGATATCGTCAACCGCAACCCCAGACTTGAATTGAGCGGTGCTTTTGAACACCGGGAAAACCCGGCAATGGGCAGTGATATTGGCGAAGTAGGCGGATTCGGCAAAATCGGTATAACCATTTCTCCTGATCTCTCCTCGGTAATAGATCGGGGAGACGTCATAATCGACTTCACCGCCCCGGAGGCTACCATGAACATTGCCCGGGAAGCGGCAAGGCACAGAAAGGCTATGGTAATAGGCACCACCGGGCTCTCTCATGAAAACCTGGAAGAACTTCATGAGCTGGCCAGAAAAATGGCGATAGTTCAGGCACCGAACATGGCGGTGGGTGTGAACCTGCTTTTCAAACTGACCAGGAAAGTGGCCGCCATTCTGGGTGACAACTACGATATAGAGATTATAGAGGCACATCACCGCATGAAAAAAGATGCCCCCAGTGGCACGGCCCTGAAACTGGGCGAGATGGCGGCCGAAGGAGTGGGACGTGATTTCAGCAAAACCGGAATCTTCGCGAGACACGGGATGATAGGTGAACGAAGTGATGAGGAGATCGGTATTCAGACCATCCGGGCCGGAGATATTGTCGGAGAACACACGGTCTACTTTGCCGGCCCCGGGGAAAGGCTGGAGCTGACCCACAAGGCACACAGCCGTGATAACTTCGCCGGGGGAGCAGCTGTTGCCGCTGCCTGGTTGGCTGATAAGAAGGAAGGTATGTATACCATGTTCGACGTATTGGGACTGGCCGATCTCTAAAAGAAGAATCAGAGAGAAGTACGACAATCAATACCTTAAGCGGTAGTCAACCGATGAGATGAAAATCATTCGCTGCCGGCCTAGCCTGGAGGATACCAGAATCAGCGAACCCTGTTATGCAGTACTAGAGGGCGATTCTATCCGGATACTTAAGGACAATCCCTACGGGGATCAGGTTTTTACAGGAACCAGCATGGCCCTTGAGGAGGTTCACCTACTCCCGCCCTGCCTTCCCGGAAAAATCGTGGCGGTGGGATTCAATTACGTTCCACATGTCAGAGAAATGCAGACGAAGGTCCCCCCGGAACCTCTGATCTTCTTGAAACCGCCTTCGGCTGTGATCGGCCCTGAAGAGCAGATAATTTTGCCACCCATGAGCTCACGGGTGGAATTTGAAGGAGAACTGGCTGTGGTGATCGGCAGATCGGCAAAAAATGTCGAGCCGACCCAGGCTCTCGATTATGTCTTTGGGTATACCTGCTTTAATGATGTAACAGCTCGAGATCTCCAGAAAAAAGATGTCCAGTTTACCAGGGCAAAAGGATTCGACACCTTTGCCCCTTTAGGGCCGCATATAGAGACGGACCTGGATCCGGGAAACCTGAAGCTGACCGCCGTTCTGAACGCGGAAGTAAGGCAGCGTACCAATACTTCCTCGCTCATCAGGAGCGTACCAGAACTCCTGTCCTACATTTCCAGAATAATGACCCTGTTCCCCGGTGACATCATAGCAACCGGCACTCCCTCCGGAGTGGCTCAACTGCATAGAGGGGACGTCATAAGTATCCAGATAGAAGGTATTGGAACCCTGACCAACAGGGTCGACAGCTAAGAGATTCAGATCTATATTTTTCTGCACTATTAAGGAAAGAATGTGGCACGCACCTTCATCGGCTTAGGCTCAAACCTTGGCTCCAGGCGATATAATATCCTTTCAGCCTGGAAAGCCTTAACCGGAGAAAGCACCAATCAGGAAGTGGATATTTCCTCTCCCTATCTGAGTGAACCGGTAGGGATGGAATCAAACAACTGGTTCATTAATGCCGTGGGCATAATGAATACTGGACTTACTCCGGAAAGGCTTCTGGTTGAGATGCTCGCCATAGAAAAAAAACTTGGAAGGGAGCGCTCCCTGGGGCATGATCGCCCAATAGATCTGGACCTTCTGTATTATGATAATCTCATTCTCAACGACAGGAATCTGATCATTCCTCATCCTGCTCTGGCGAATCGTCTTTTTGTGCTCGAGCCGCTTTCCGAGTTGGCACCGGATCACCGGCATCCTGTTTCGCACCTCACCAGCAGAGAATTGCTCAGCAAATCAGGAGCTGAAGATAGCGTCAAGAAAATATCCTGGGATTGGAAATAGATATGACTCCCATACGCATCATTGTCCTTGCAATACTCCTTTTTATCCTATATCGTCTTATCACTGGTCCCAGGAGAAAGAAATTTCCAACCCTTAAAACCGGAAAGGATGATAATTCAACGGAACGGGATATATTGGTGGAAGATCCGGTATGCCATTCCTACGTACCCAAAAAGGAAGCAATCAGAAGAGTAAAAAAAGGCAAAACCTATTATTTCTGTAGCGAAAGCTGTGCCCAGACTTTCCTGAAAGACGATTGATTGAACAGCTGCACCGCCTGGCGTTGTCAGAGATGCCCTTGCCAGGAAAAAAGGAGAACGAATATGAAATTTTTTATCGACACCGCAAATATCGAGGAAATCAAGAAAGGGGTGGAAATGGGTATGGTTGACGGAGTTACGACCAACCCTTCCTTGATTGCCAAGGAAAATAAGGGGTTCGAAAGCCTTCTTGAAGAGATCTGCGGGATAGTGGCCGGCCCGGTAAATGCCGAGGTGGTGAGTCTGGAGGCCCGAGAGATGCTGGCCGAAGGGCAGAAATTAGCTGAAATAGCGGAAAATATCGTCATCAAGGTCCCCATGACCACCGAAGGCCTGAAGGCGGTGAAATTGTTCAGCGCCGAAGCGATCAGCACAAACGTCACCCTGATATTTTCTGCCTCACAGGCTCTGCTCGCGGCTAAGGCCGGGGCCTCCTATGTCAGTCCTTTTGTTGGTCGGCTGGATGATATCTCCAGCCCTGGGATGGACCTGGTCAGTGACATAATGACCATTTATGAAAATTATGGCTATCAGACCGAAGTCATCGTTGCCAGTGTCAGAAACCCTGTGCATGTAGTTGATGCCGCCCTGGTGGGCGCAGACATTTCCACCATACCCTATAAGGTAATATCCCAGTTGGCTGAACATCCCCTGACGGACATAGGCTTGAAGAAATTTCTGGCAGATTGGGAAAAAAGAGCCACGAGTTGAAAACAGTCGAGACTGCACGTTCGGCCCTCGGATAAAGTCGTGATGGTCAAGTTGAGCAATATTCCCAACTTACTTACCGGATACCGTTTTGCTGTGATAATCCCGCTCCTGCTTTTCCTGAGACCGGGAGCAACCGAAGATGTAAGTTTGACAGCCTTCATCCTCTTTGTTTCAGCCGCCCTTACCGACTTGGCCGACGGTTACGTGGCCAGGAAATTCCAGGTGGAGAGTGTGCTCGGCAAATTAATGGACCCGCTTGCCGACAAGATCCTGGTGACCGTAGCTCTGGTGATGCTGATCCCAATGGGAAGGGTTCCAGCCTGGGTCTGCTTTATGATCATTTCGCGCGAAATGATCATAACCGGCCTGCGCAGTGTCGCCGCTGCCTCGGGCACGGTAATTGCCGCCAGCAGGATGGGCAAATATAAAAGTGCAACTCAGCTTACTGCCCTCTCCATCCTGATCTTTCCGGCCAGCCTCTTTCCTCTTTACGGACTCCACCAGTTAGGGACGGCAATCCTCTATCTGGCTCTCTTTCTGACTGTCTGGTCAGGCATCCAGTACTTTCATCGATTCCGCAGGGTTTATCTGGAAGAGTAAAAACCACTTGAATCCAAAGACATATCGGCCGACCTGGTATTCTTATTTTCGTTGTTGCTTACGAGCCTTACCAGGCAGATAAATGAGAATTTTCTTAAAAAACCCGTTACCGACACTTCGACTGCGTATTGTATTGTCCTGCTGGAGCAGCATATGAACTATCCTTCTCTCCGAAGGATTGAGTGGCGAGATGGTTCTCGTTTTACCGGTTTCTTTTACCTCCTCCGTCAATTTCAGGGCCAGTTCTTCGAGTTCCTTCTTTCTTGAAGCCCTGAACCCACCGGCGTCCAGACTGAAGGTGAGCCGCTGGGGATATTTTCTACCGGCCATTCTACTCAGCAGATACTCAAGGCTGTCGAGCAACTGCCCTTTATCAGCAACGATATCTGCCTCGCCTTCACCTGAAATGTTCAGGACTGTCTTCTTTTCTTCTTCACGAATGTCGATGTCTGCCGACATATCCATCAGATCAAGGATCTTTTCGAGATCAGCTTTGAGGTACTCCTGGATTTCCGGAGGCAGGCTCACATCTCCGGCTGCCTCTCTTTTCTCAATCCTTTTGGGGGTTTCCTCAACTTCACTTCGTCCCTCCTTCTCCACCACGGCTTCCGACCCGGCACTTTCGGTCATGTCTTCCTGAACGGAGGGCCCCATATCCCTGTCTTCTATCTCTTTACTTTCGTCAGTCGAATCAGGGGATTCAACTGGCTCCCCCGTCTCTTCCTTCAATGATACAGAAATTACCGCGCTTTTCCGACAGAGTCCGAATATTCCGTCTGATCCCGGTGACTCAATGGTAATGCCCAATTTTTCGCGAGAGACCTTCATTTTTTCGACTGCAGTTTCTATGGCCTCCTCGACATCTTTGCCTTTGAATTTCAATTTTCTGGTCATGGTAATGTAGTAACACCATCATAGATTAATCTTCATACCTGTTTCTGTTCCCTCTATTTGTAGCGGAGTCCCTGGGAGCTCTCAAAACAGAAATCAAGTATCCGAACTGCCTGGACTCGAATTATTTTCTTCCAGGCATCAATGGGCTGGGGGAAAGGACACTCTTTACCCGCTGGCTCTTGATAGGGGAGAATAACACGCTAACACTTTTATAGACAGCTCCCGCCCGAAACTTGTTCCGGAGCCGACAGGAGATATCTGAAACCGTGAAAAACACCTGACAGGTAGACAGTCTCCGCACCATTTTTTTTTCATTGGCTCCGAATGTCAAGTCGAACGGTTTATGTAATACTGCTGGGCAATGGCCAGGAGATTGGTGACCAGCATATACAGTACCAGTCCGGCAGAAAAGTTGATAAAAACAAAAATGAAGATAACAGGTAAAAACTTCATTATCTTGGCCTGGGTGGGATCACCGGTAGTCGGAGTCAGCTTCTGCTGCCAATACATGGTCAGTCCCATCAGAAGAGTTAGCACCGGGATTCCACCAAGATAGGGAATGTCAAAACCAACCGGCAGACGTTCCGGAGCCGATAGGTCGTTAATCCAAAGCATAAAAGGGGCATGCCGCAATTCAATGGTCTGCAGGAGAACCTTGTACAGAGCGACGAAAACAGGGATCTGGGCCAGGAGGGGGAGACATCCACCTACCGGGTTAACCTTGTAAGTCCGGTAAAGCTGCATCATCTCCCTATTCAAGGTCTCTTTATCATTCTTATATTTTTCCCTCAGCTTTGCCATCTTGGGCTGGAGCTTCTGCATGGTCTTCATGGACTTCATTCCTTTATGGGAAATGGGCCAGAACACCAGCTTAACGATAACGGTGGTCATAATAATAGCAAAGCCATAGTTGTGTAAGAAACTATAGAGAAACTGCAATAAGTGAAGCATAGGCTTGGCCAGGACGTCAAACCAGCCGAAATTGACGATCTTGGGGAGATGATAGCCGGCAGCTTTCAGATTTTTCAGTCTTTTTGGCCCCAAATACGTCTTATATTGGTAGCCAATCTGACGGCCGGGAGGCAAAATAACCTGGTCCTCGGCAACGACAGTCCTGACCTTGTTCTGCCCAACCGTCTCATATCCCACGGTCAGGTTGTTTTTGTTCGCAGGAATAATACCAGTCATGAAATAGGTGTCTTCATAGGCGGTCCAGGTAATGGCTCCGCTGCGGACCTCCCCCCCTTCCTCAATATCATCCACCTTGATTTCCTCAAGACTGGAGTTCTGGTAAAGTGCCGGTCCTTTAAAAAGAAAACCGGTCCTGTTCCCCTCACCCGCCGAAAAGGGTTTATTGGTCATAGAGAGAAGGGGTTTGCCGTTGATCTCGTGTCCTGTCTGATTAATAACTTCAAAATCAAGGTCTATGAGATATTCCTTGGCCCTGAAAGTCATACTTCGGCGGATCAGGGCTCCGGAGGGAAGGGTAGCGGTGAGAACCAGCTTTTTTGAACCGTTGCGGACTTCGAGTTTCTCCTTATCGGCTTTATACAATGGAACCCCGGATCGGACCGCCGGAACTCCCCAGGAGAAGAACAGAGGCAATTCGCGGGCCATGGAGGTTTTGACAAGCTCTTTCTCGTCTGAATTATCGTCAACTTCTTCCCGGTAGTGTTTCAGCCTGAAGCTTTTGAATCCTCCCCCTATTTCGCTGATGACGGCAATATAGAGATCAGTTTCCACGACAATGTCACGGGCTTCGCTGAAGTCGGCAAGCTGCCCCTGATCCTCTGTTTCCAGAAATGATGGTGTGGCCAGAGAGCCTTGCTCTCCATTATCGGGAATTGCGAAAGTCCGTGCAGTGGACTGTTCTCTCTCCATTTCGGCCTGACGATCCGCAGGCTTACCGTTTTTTTGAACCGGTTCCGGCGGAGGAACAAAAAGATATTGAAAAGCCACCAGGATTAAAAATGACAGGGCAACAGCCAGAACAGCTCTTTTCGTGTCCATAAAGGTTTTCCTTATATATCCATAGCTCTCTAAATTATTAGCAGTTTTATTACTGTTACAATCAGCGACAGGATGCAAATTTTTCCGCTGACCGGAAAGTTCCCGTCCCAAATGAACACTGAATAATCCGATCCCGGCACAAAATCCGACATCATCTTACCGGATCGTACCCACCTTTGTTCCAGGGATGGCAACGCAAAAGACGACGGAAAGCCATGACTCCCCCGACCAGAACCCCGTGCCGGCGAACAGCCTCAATGGCATACTGTGAACAAGTGGGAGTAAAACGGCAGGACGGGGGAAGGAGTGGTGACAGGATAAGCTGATAGCTGCGCAACAGGATAAGACAGAGCCTCTGGCCGTACCCCCGGTACGTTATGATATGGCGACTGTCTGCATCATCCATTCACGTCGATTCTCCATAGCGGTTGCCATAAACGGCCGGAAAAGAGTTGCGACAAGAAGCAACTGGCTGCGGATTGCTGAGAATCTTTTGCAGGCAGAATCAATCCGTCTTTAGAATTCCCTGTTTCTGCAAGAGATTGAGCGTAGCTGTTTCAGTATCTCGTTGGCTGTCCAGAGGGCAGTTTTTCCGCACAGTGAACACAATATCCAGGGGAGGATGAATAAAATTTCTTTGCAGACGAAATGTTTCCCGAATGATCCTTTTCAACCTGTTCCGGCGCACAGCCTTTTTCACACCATGGATGCTGATGCCGAGGCGGCTGCGCCCCAAATTATTTGGCAGTATTATGAGATTAAACCTGTCTCCCCTGAGACGTTTTCCTTGACGGTAAACTTTCTGATATTCACTGGGCCTGGTAAGGAGGTATTCTTTTGACAACCCCGCGTCCTTCCCGCCACGGTTCATGATCTAACTGACCGCCAGTCTCTTTCTTCCCTTGGCCCGCCGTCTTCTGATTACTTCCTGTCCCGACCTTGTTTTCATTCTGACCCTGAATCCGTGCGTCCTCTTTCTTTTCAGATTACTGGGCTGAAATGTTCTCTTACTCATTCGTCTATTTCCTCCTTAATCGGCCAGCCTTGCCGGATTGTCTTGAATTGTCGCCTTTTGCAATTTATCCTGTGAACTCTCTAAGATTGCAGAAGGCCCAATCTGGGTGAAATTGATCAAGATGTGTTATAATATCCAGCCCAGAGGGGCCAACATAAACCGTGTATGTTACCTCGTCAAAGGGGTAAAGTCAAGTGGTGATTCTCTGCTTCCTATCCTTTATCCTCATCGAGTTCGAACATTCTGCGAACATGATTGAGCCGCCGGCGCCTCTCCTCATTCGGGACATTCTCTTTAAGATACATTATGGGATTATGCAGAATCTTATTCATTATACTGGAGGCCATTTTTTCTATTGATTTCAACTTCTTTTTTCCTAGTTCCGATTCGAGACCCTCCAAAGTCCTGCTCAATTCCTGATTAACAATCTCACCCGCCTTCCGGCGAAGAGCCGTAATGGTGGGGGCAAGCTCCATTTCCTCGAGCCAGTGGAGGAATTTGATCATTTCCTCCCTCACTAGTCTCTCTGCCTTATTGGCCTCCTGCTGCCTTTCCGATTTATTGATTTCCACGACATGATTCAGATCATCGACATCATAAAGGAAGACATTATCCAATTCATTTATCTGCGGATCCAAATCACGGGGTACGGCGATATCGATCATGAAAAGAGGCCGGTTGCGGCGGTTACGCATGATGGCTTTCATATCTTTTTTATAAAGCAAAAAACCACTGGCTCCGGTTGAGCTTATCATAATATCGACTTCTTCAAGCTGGATGTTGACCTCTTCCAGCGAAACCGCCCTCCCTTTAAACCTTTTTGCCAGATTGACAGCGCGCTCCAGAGTCCGATTAGCCACTACCACTTCTGCAATTCCCTGGTTGGCGAGATGTTCAGCCGCCAATTCGGCCATTTCTCCCGCCCCAACCAGAAGAACCTTTTTCCCGGTCAGGTCGCCGAAAATCTTTTTCCCCAGTTCTACAGCTGCATAGCTTATGGAAACCGCGCTGCCGCCTATACTGGTTTCTGTCCTGACCAGTTTGGCCACAGAAAAGGCCTTATGAAAAAGGCGATTCAGAATCACACCGGTGGAATTGCGCTCGGTGGAATTCTTGTAAGCCTCCTTCAACTGCCCCAGAATCTGTGGTTCTCCCACCACCATGGAATCAAGACTGGCGGCCACCCTGAAAAGATGAACGACGGCCTCCTTGCCCCGGTAAACATAGATATACTGCTTGGCTTTCTCCTCCGTAACTCCGGTGGCAGCAAAAAGGAATCGGTTAATCGAATCGACTGTCTTCTCCGGCTCAGGGCTGGTGAAGATCACCTCGACCCGGTTGCAGGTAGAAAGAAAGCAGAATTCCTCGCATCCTTCACTCTCACTCAGGCCGTGATAAGCGGTGTCGGGGTCGCCGGAAAAAGCCAGCTGTTCCCTTATTTCAACTGGAGCAGTGTGATGGCTTACTCCCAGAATAGTAATGTTATCAACGGACATAGGAATGAACCCCTGGCAACAGATAGGTGACACCCCACAAGGTGAACAGCACTGCACCAAAACCGATCACAGCCATTATTGCCGTTCTTCTGCCGCGCCATCCCACCGTGAAACGCTGGTGCAGCAGCCCTGCATAGATGAACCAGGTGATTAGAGACCAAGTTTCCTTCGGATCCCAGTGCCAGTATGCTCCCCAAGCCTGCTTGGCCCAGAGGGAGCCGGTGACAATCCCCAGCGTGAGTAGAGGAAAGCCTATGGTCAGGCAATGCTGATTAAGATAATCAAGTGATTCCAGGGAAGGAAGGCGGGTATAAAAAAATCCAAATCGTTTTGCCTTGAGCTCGCGCTCCTGGAGGAGGTACATCACCCCGCTACAGAACCCCATAGCCAGAAAGCCGTTGGCCAATATGGCTATTGAGGCGTGGATGGGAAGCCAGTTGCTCTGGAGAGCGGGCTGCAGCATGGCATTAATTTCCCTGGAAGAGAAGGCGGCAATAATCATGAGAACCATGATAACCCACGTGACGAAGGCCCCGAAATTCTTCACATTATAACGCCAGCGAAACGAAAGAAAAGCCCAGGTTATGGACCAGGCGAAAAATGATATTGTATCATGATGGGTAGTTAAAGGAGTATGGCCGGCCGCAATGAAACGGCTGATAAGCACAAGGGTGTGAACGATGCCCGCCGCCAGCAGCAAACGACGGGCCGCTTTTCTCAATTTCTTGTTCTGCCTGACGAAATGAACTGTATAAAGAGCAACCGTCACACCATAGATAATAAAAGTCAAAAAAAATAACATCGTTCTATCCGCCGGATTTATCCAGGTCAGCCAAAGAAATCCTCTGCCCGAGAACATCCTGTATATGTTTTTCTACCGCCGTCCAATCCCCCTCCCGTATCCAGACCAGGAGATCGGGGTGAATCAACCTTTCGAAAATTTCTTTATTTCCACAACCATCTTCTTCACCTTCAAGCACCAGAGGTCTCAGATTGCCGAGGAGCTGCAGCAACAGATCGTACTCCTCCCCAAACTGTTCTTCCATTTGCCGTCTCAAATTTCTCGCCAAAGCGGGGCTTTTTCCGGAAGTGGAAATGGAAACGGTCAGATTGCCCCGGCGCATGGTTGCCGGGAGAATGAAATTGCACCAATGGGGTTCATCAGCCACATTGAGCAGAATCCCGGAGGCTTCAGCCTCACGATAGACGGCACTGTGCACAGCCGGGTCATCAGTGGCTGCTATGGCCAGGAAAGCCCCCCTCAGATCTCCGGACTGATAGGGGCGCTCCCGCCAGTCAATCTCTCCACTTTTTACCAGCTCAGCCAGATTACTGCATAATTCAGGACTGACAACACTCACATTGGCGCCGCATGCCAGGAGCTGCCGAACCTTCCTTGAGGCCACGGCTCCTCCGCCGACCACCAGGCAGGATCTGTTATTGAGATCGAGGCAAATTGGGAAATAGTTCACCCTCTCTGCTCCAGAATCTCTACTCTAATCTTGCCCTGCAGTCCATTGACAAATTGATCAGCGTCTTTGCGCTCACCGACAATATCTCCGTAGTGCATGGGTACGGCTATCAGGGGATGTATGTCAAGGGCGGCCTGTACCGCTTCTTCGGCAGTCATAACGTAAGTCCCGGAAACCGGCAGAAGCGCGATATCCGCTTCAAGATCCTTCATCTCTGGAATACGGTCAGTGTCTCCGGCGTGATAGATTCGGCACCCTCCTATGGTAATGATAAAACCCAACCATTTGTTATCTCTGGGATGAAAATTTTTATCAAGATTGTAGGAAGGTACAGCCTCAACGGTCAGACCTTTAACTACAGCCTGCTCCCCGGGTTCGAGTACTCTGACTCCTGTCGAGATATTGCGGCCGGTGGCGGCATCAGTGACTATGATGGTGTCCTCGTTTACTATTTTGGCTATATCTTCAGCTGAATAGTGATCAAAATGTTCATGAGTCACGAGAATGACGTCTGCAACGGGATGATCGCCGGACAGTTTAAAGGGATCAATATAAACGGTCTGTCCTTCCGAGCTGATTCGAAAACTATCATGGCCAAGCCATTCAATACTGTCAAGAATTTTATCAATATCCATTTCAATCTCCTGCTTCACTGAAATTGCAAGATAAAATAAGGGCTGGATACATTTGAATTTGACAACAGCTCTCATTCCGCAATAGACTACCTACTATATTGATGAAAAATATTTTTTCAATATCTATCACAGCTTCAATCAGGCAGGATAAAAAGGAGACTGATCAGCCCATGTATACAAATACCATTACAGTATCGTCCTCGACCCAGATGGAATTACTTGATATCACCACATCGATCAAGAAAGAAGTGAAAAACTCCTCCATCAATGAAGGGATCTGCCATCTCTACACTCCCCACACCACGGCAGGATTAACAATTAACGAAGGGGCTGATCCCGCTGTCAGGACCGACATTGTTGCCGCTTTAAATAAGATGATCCCCTTCAACCTGAATTATCAGCATCTGGAAGGCAACTCACCGGCCCATCTGCTTTCCTCGTTTTTCGGCTGTTCAGCCACGATATTTCTTGAAAAGAACAGTCTCAAACTAGGAACCTGGCAGAATATCTACTTTTGTGAATTCGACGGTCCCAGGACAAGGAAAATTCATCTCTGTATCACCTGACCCCCCTGCGCAGAATCTCAATCTCCCGTTTGCGGATATAGGTCATCAGCTCCTTTTTAGTATGTTCATCGCCTGAAAAACGAATACCCAGGTAACAGAGTGACAATTCCTGATGATAAGTCCTGCGCATCACCATGCCCTTTCCGATCTCAAAGGTTCCACCTATATTCCCCTCTTCCTGTTCCTCACTTTCTGAAGAAGGGACGGTCAAGACAATTTCCTCCAGAATATTCCCCGTCTTTGATATACCCTGGAAACTTTTACCAAGCAGGAGCATACCACCCGTAGAGACATCCTGAACATGGAAGCGGCAGGAATGTTCCTGATGCAGGAAAGTGGCAGTGCTGCCCGGAGGAAGATCAACCCGGTAGTGCTCCCGCCGCTGCAGTCTGAACATCTTTCCCGGGAATTGGAAATAAACAGTTTCAGCGGTTGAGGAAAGAACCCGGCAATGGAAATGATGTCTGATTCCGTATTGGTCCCGGAAGACTACAACCGTTTTTATTTTGTTACCAGGGAAATCCCTGGGTCTGCCGACACAGAGACGATCCCGAGAAAAGCCCTCCAGAAAGGTGCCTTCGGACTGATAACCTTCCTGGATAATGGTGAGCAGCCGCCGGGTATGGACTATCTGAGTCAGAATCCTGCCGATGAGTTCCGGCGAGGAAGTCTCTTCATACCCTCCTTCCTTGACAACCCACCCTTGACCACCAACGGACTGGGCAGGTTTATTTTTGCTTGATTTTTTTTTAAAAAAGGCCATTATTTTCTCAGCTTACTTTGAAGAGAAGTATATCATGTGGTTCCTGCAGAAATATACCGGCCTCAATGAAAAACAGAAAAAATACAGCTCAGGAGGCCGCCCTTCTGGCCCCTTCTGAGATAGCCCTTGGTTTCAGCAGAGAAAGAGATGAACTTTCGCTGGCTGCTTTCCTGATGCATTTTTCTTCACCAGCCGCCCTGGATGCCATCATTCCCAGATTAACGGATGAAGAGATAAATAAGACATTTGACTTTCTCACCCACCTCATGCGCAAGCACCTTGAAGAAGAGGAATATCACCGCTTATTCCTTGATGAATAGGGCCATTGACCGGAAAGTCGGTATTGGGGTCAGAAGTTCTTTTCAGACAGATTAATCTTAACACAATATCCACCAATGCGCCAACATGTGATCCGGGATCTCCGGGTCTTTCTCGACATCTTGAGAAAGGAGGGCGATCTCCTGGAAATAGAGACTCCGGTTGACCCCTACCTTGAAATCGCTGAAATTCACCGCAGAGTAATTGCACAATCCGGGCCGGCCCTGCTTTTCCGAAACGTCAAGGATAGCGCCTTTCCGGTGGTGACCAATCTTTTCGGCGCCAATCGCCGGCTCGAAGCGGCCTTTGGCAGCAGACCGCAGAATTTCGTCACTGAAATGGTCAAAATACTTGAAAACGGTCTTCCTCCATTGCGTAAAATCCTGCCGGACCTGCCCCCCCTCGCTTCACAAGGCCTGAAAATAGGAAAAAAAATCAGCGGAAAAGGACCGATTCTTGACCGGGTCAGCAAGCCGCCCCGCTTAAACGATCTTCCCTTACTGACCTCATGGAAGAGCGACGGCGGTCCATTCGTCACCCTGCCACTGATCTATACCGAACATCCAGATGGCAAAGGGCACAACCTTGGGATGTACCGGATCCAGCGTTACGACAACGCTACCACCGGTATTCACTGGCAAATCCAGAAAGGTGGTGGTTTCCACTACCATGAAGCGGAAAAACGCGATGAAAGTTTGCCCGTGACCTTATTTATAGGCGGTCCCCCTGCCCTGATCATGGCCGCCATCGCCCCCCTGCCCGAAAACGTGCCTGAACTCATGCTTGCCTCCCTTCTTCTGGGCCGCAAATTGCCCATGGTAAGAGATCCAGCCGGTGGCCATGATTTGGTGGCCCACTGTGAATTCGCCGCCAAAGGTTGGGTTCCTCCCCGGATCAGGAAACCTGAAGGTCCGTTTGGCGACCATTACGGATATAACTCTCTGGCCCATGATTATCCGGTGTTTGAAATAGACCGGCTCTATCACCGTCGCAACGCCATCTATCCCGCCACAGTGGTCGGACGTCCAAAACAGGAGGATTTCTACATAGGAGATTTTCTGCAGGATCTCCTCTCTCCCTTATTCCCCCTGGTAATGAGTGGGGTCCGACAGCTCAAGACCTTCGGAGAAGCCGGCTTCCACTGTCTGGCCGCGGCAAAGGTGGCAGACCGCTACCCCAGGGAAGCTTTTGCCTCCGGACTCAGGATACTGGGAGAAGGGCAACTCTCTCTAACCAAATTTCTTCTGGTTACGGACGGAGATCTCGATGTCAGTAATTTTCGAAAACTTTGGACGCATCTTATGGAAAGGGTGGACTGGCAGCAGGACCTGTACATATTTGCCAATGTCTCCCAGGACACACTGGATTACACCGGCCCCTCGGTTAACAGCGGCTCAAAAGCCCTTTTGATGGGTTTGGGGCGCGAAGTCCGCAACCAGCTACCACACAGTTTTTCCGGCTCACTCCCACAAGGCTGCCGGAGCCCTCATGCATTTTTGCCGGGCACCCTTGTAGTGGAAGGCACTTCTTACGATCTTGACCGGGAGCTACCAGGGAGAATGGCTAACAGTGGCGACTTCGAAGACTGGCAGGTTGTTTTTCTGGTGGACAGCACCGAAGATGCCACGTCCAGTCTCCAGGAATTTATCTGGACGATATTCACCCGTTTTGAGCCTGCCGCCGACATCTGCAGTGCCCGCCAGACAAACAGCCGGTTCCACATTGGCCTAATCCCTCCCGTGGTCATAGACTGTCGCTTGAAGCCCTGGTATCCCGAGGTGCTTGAAGTAGACCCTGAAACCAGAAAACTTGTTGACGGCAAAATCGATTCCATTTTACCTCAAAAATTCCGATAACCGGAATCAGCTGTCAAAAGTGGATAACTTTTTTTATGATTTTTCTATATCCTCCGATATACTGTATATAGAATTTAGTGGCAAGATCGAACATGGTCGGACAAATCAATCCCCTCCCTTGATCTTCCACTCCTTGATCCATATATTCAAGCTGAGAAGGGCAAGAAACGATGAAGATAGAAAATCTCAACAGCCAGATCATCAATACCCAGAGTGGTAAGGACGGAAACCAGAAAGCGGTTTCAGGATCCGATTTCCAGGCGATCCTGAAAAAA
>JBEPXR010000007.1:0-2213 GCA_041641775.1 Desulfobia sp.
ACAGAGATGGAAAAGAGCTTATGAAAAAAGTTAGCGCAGAACTGATTGTCGGTCTTTTTCTGATTGCAGGTTTCCTGGTGTTTGCCTATATTTCCATGCAGTTTGGTGAGTTCGCCTGGCTGACCAGGGGCAATCGTTATACACTTGAAGCTGAATTCCAGAACGTAGCCGGTCTGAAAGAGGGCGCGGTGGTTACCATTGCCGGAGTTCAGGTGGGCAAAGTCGAGAAGATTTCCCTGACCGATGATTTCCGGGCCCTGGTCAGTCTGTATCTGCCCGACGATGTAAAGGTTACCGAAGATGCCATCGCCTCTATTAAAACACAGGGCATTATCGGGGACAAGTATGTCCGAATAAGCCAGGGCGGCTCCATGGATTACCTGAAAGAAGGTGATTTGATTTTTGACACGGAGTCTGCTGTTGACCTGGAAGAACTGGTCAGTAAGTTTGTCTTTGGCGAAGTATAATATCTATAATCAGGAGTGAAGAATGAGAGTTTCTGCCGGCAGGTTACCATTTCTGTTTGTCACGTTCTGCTGCACCATAATGTTCATCGGACCGCGGATAGTCGACGCGGAAGAGCAAGTTCCGTTATCGCAGATGGAAGAGACGGTCAACAAGATAATCGATATACTCCAGGAGGGGAGTGGAGAGGAAAAGTGGCAACAGCAGAAGAAGGAGATTGTTGCCCTGATTGATAAAAGACTGAATCGTGAAGAGATAGCACGAAGGGCCCTGGCCAGGCATTGGCGGGATCTGAACAGCAGGCAGAAAGAGGAGTTTTCCACTCTTTTCCTGGAACTCCTGAAAGATACCTATATCAACAGACTGCGGAACTGTTCCTGTGAGAATGAGGCCCGCTTCTATGAACAGAGAAAGAGAGGGGATCGGGCTATTGTATACAGTATGGCAATAAAGGATAAACAGGAAGTTCCCATAGATTACCGCCTCGTCAAAAAAGACGGGGAGTGGGGAGTTTATGATATAGTGGTGGAAGGAGTCAGTCTTATCAGTAATTATCGTAAACAGTTCGATCAGATAATGAGCCGGGACGGCTATTCCGAGCTGATCAAGCGGCTCCGGGAAAAGACAGGGAACTAGAAGGCGAAATCTCGTCAGGATGGGTAAGATAATCGGGTGGAAATATGATAAATCCAGCTAAATTCCAGGCAGAAGTTATTGATTTTGGCCCGGCAAAGAGAAAGTGTCCATCAGTGCGTGATATCGTCCTGTTTGCTTCCCTGCTTTTCTGCTTCATCCCCGGCACGATTCTGGCCGCTGAACAAATTGAACAGACGGAATTTCAGGCAAAAACCGACTGGGATGTAGACTTCTCCAACGGGGAGGCGGTAGTCGTTCGAGACCCCCTGGAGCCGGTCAACCGTATTTTTTTCCAGTTTAACGACAAATTTTATTTCTGGTTCTTAAAGCCGGTATCCGTAGTTTACGGCGATGCGGTCCCCAGGGATTTCCGTCTATCTTTCCGAAATTGTTTCAATAACCTAATAAGCCCGGTCAGCATAGCCAACAATTTTTTTCAGGGAAGTTTTGCTGACGGTTCTCTGGAGGCCTTTCGTTTCCTGATTAACAGTACCATGGGTATTCTCGGACTGGCGGATGCGGCCAGAGATGTTTTCGGGCTACCCTCGCCCGGCAGGGAGGATCTGGGGCAGACCCTGGGGTATTTCGGGGTAGAAAACGGCTTTTATCTGTGCTGGCCTATTCTTGGCCCTTCGACTCTCAGGGACACGGTCGGTATGGCGGGAGACGCTTTTCTGCGGCCCAGCACCTACCTGCTTGATGGCAGCAGTGCCGGGGTCAGTGCTTTATTTTTTACGGGCAAACAGGTCAATAATACCTCGTTGCGAATTGGGGAGTATGAAGATTTTCTGGAGGCGACCTTCGACCCCTATCTGGCTATGCGGGACGCTTACCTGCAGCAGCGCAGCCAACAGATCAAGAAATAGGACAAAAAGGCGAACCTTTCATGGTAGACGGGGGATCAGGGATAGAAAGCAGTGAGTTGCCACGGCGGATTCTGACCGATTTTATTCAGGGCCTTACCCGGGAGGAGTATGGCGAACTGTCTTCCCACATGCTCAACCGCACCTACGGGGTCGGTAAGATTATATGCCGCGAGGGGGAGAAGTCCTCATATCTGGGCTTTCTTCTGGAGGGAAGGCTGGCGGTCAGAAGGAAAAACGAATTCAGTG